>JAXHSX010000035.1:0-3385 GCA_034190625.1 Chloroflexota bacterium | reverse complement strand
GCAGCACAATGAGTTTGTCCCCTAGCATCTGCTGCAATAGAGTGATAACGCCCTGATTCCTAGCCACACCCCCGATAATACCAATGTCGCCCTCAATGCGTAATCGGCTTACGAGGGCAAATATCCTGTTGGCTATTGATTTATTGACCCCTCTCCATATATCAAACCTGTTTACTCCTTTGTGTACTAGTGAAACTACCTCTGATTCAGCAAAAACAGCACAGGTTGAGGTAACACTAACCTCTTGTTCGACTTGGGGTAATTCCTTCAATTCATCCACGGTTATCCTTAAAGCCTTTGCCATTGTATCCAGGAAAATGCCTGTTCCTGAAGCACATTTATCATTGAGTGCAAAGTCCACCACATTTCCTTTCTGGTTACACTTTATAGCTCGGCAGCTCTCAGCGCCAATATCAACTACCCCCCTGATTGAAGGCTGCAGAAATATGGAACCTATAACATCACAACGCAGTTCGGTTGCCATTTCCGCAGGGTAAGGAATTTCGCTTTTACCTATTCCAGTGGAGACTATGCTATTGATATCATTCAATGATAAGCCTGCTTCCTTAAGTGTCTGCTCTATAGCTCGTGTAGCTGATTGAGAAGCATCCTCACCAGTGAGAAGCGAATTACAGGAGAGAATGTTGCTAGCGTCCAATATTACTGACTTGGTAGTCAGCGAACCGATATCCATTCCTATGGTAGCCATTAGTACCTCATTATACTTTTGTATACGATTACTTTATAGTAGATATGCTTTCTGTCATCGTACATAGTTGGTGCACCTATAGCTTGTACGCAATTATCTTGTGTACATTATAAAACCCTTGTCCACTTTTGTCAAGGGCACGAATTAAATAATCTAAAAGGAAATTTCCTAGTTTGAGCTGTAATTCCAATAGCGATAGGTAGTAACAGATGGCTTAATGTATTATGAATTATATACTTGTTCAGTTGAAATTCCAGCACCGGTTAAAGCAATGGCATACTGTGATCTTTTGCTACCCTCTTGATCAGTGATTCCATACTTCACCCCCACATAGAATCTTAACCTTTGACGTAATCATATCCAATTCTAGTTGGAAGTAGAGAAGATGTTAAACACCAAGATCAATGTGCAATAGTAGTTAAGTGGCTTGCCCGTCTTTTCTCCAGGTCCAGACCTTCGTTAAGGGACAAATCGAGACCTCTTACTATTGCCTGTTTGGCGCTTCTGACTGCTATCTGGTCATAAGTCGCGATCTTCCTGGCAATTTCCTCGGCAGTGGGTAGAAGTTGCTCTCTTGTCACTACTCGATTGACCAATCCTGCTTTATATGCTTCTTGGGCGTTGAGCCAGCGGCCGGTAAGCAGCATTTCTATAGCTTTACCCCTTCCCACCATGCGAGGTATGGTCTGCGTCCCACCCGCAGCCGGGATTATGCCCAGGCCGACTTCAGGTGCAGCAAATTGAGCATCGATGGAAGCTATCCTGATATCACAGCACAATGCCATCTCTATGCCATCGCCGAAGACATATCCATGAAGAGCGGCAATTACGGGTTGAGGGAGACTTAGGAATAGCCCCCAAACATCACGTTCCCATCGTACCTGACGGGCAATAGTAGGGGAAGGTGCGGTGAGAAATTCAGTCAGGTCAGCCCCAGCACAAAATGCCTTATCTCCTGCTCCCTTGAGAATTGCTACTGCTATATTGGAGTCGTCACTTACAGCACTTAAAACTTGGTATAACTCGTCACGCATCTGGATATTATAGACATTCAAAACTTTAGGGCGGTTCAGTGTGATGTAAGCAATGTCATCCTTCTTCTCGTAAATTATTGTTTCAAAGTAACTCATTTCTTTATTTGTATGCCTTCCTAATATGCAGGCGTTTGTGTCTCTGTATATAGTCTTCTCCTATTGAAGGAGAGAAGATTACCTTCCTTTAAATTGAGGCTTCCTTCGCTCCTGAAAAGCTTTTATACCCTCGACCCTGTCCTCTGTTGTTTGCAACAAGGCATAGAGGTCAGCTTCCAAGTGCAACCCCTGCTCTAAAGTCAAGTCTAATCCCTTGCATATCGCCTCTTTAGCAAATTTCAACGATATAGAAGCTCGGGAAGCTATCTCATTTGCCATCTCAGTTACCGTGGGTATAAGCTCTTGCGAAGGAACTACTTTGTTGACTAAACCGATCTCATAGGCTCTTGTGGCATTTATGGTTTCCCCAGTGAGTATCATTTCCATAGCGCCGCCTCTGCCGATAATGCGGGGTAAAAGCTGTGTTCCGCCATCCGAAGGGATAAAAGCCGAAACAATTTGGGGTAAACCAAAGTGAGCTGTATCAGCGGCGATTCTGAGGTCGCAGGCCAGGGCCAACTCAAGACCTTGCCCCAAGGCATCGCCATTGATAGCGGCAATAATTGGCTGATCGATATTGAGTATCGTTTTAACGATGGGGTGTAAGCTTTCCTCGGTTGGGTCAGATCCGATACAGAAATGCTTTCCCATACCGGTTATAATCACTACCTTTACTTCTTCATCGGCGGTGATGCCGGCAAAAGCATCAGCAAATTCGTGGCTTAACTGGGCTGTTAGGGCGTTGCCAATATCCGGATGGTTAAGAGTTATATAACCGACCCCACCTTTTTTTTCATAAATGATAGTTCTATACACTACAGCCTCCTTGGATCGTTTGCACACCTAGGCTGTATTGACGAGGCTTCAAAAAGCCTCGTCAATTGCCATCGTGGAGCATATATTCTCTCATTGATGCTTCGCGTATTTGTCGCGTAATGTTCTCCTCAATACCTTTCCTGTGGAAGTCTTGGGGAGCTCGTCAACAAAGACTACGTATCGAGGACGTTTAAAGCTAGCCAACTTTGCTCGACAAAACTCCATGATTTCCTCGGGAGTAGCCGTTTCTTCTTTCTTAAGTACCACTATGGCCATAGGTTCTGATCCCCACTCAGGGTCGTGGACGCCAATTACCGCTGCCTCTTCAATCTTGGGATGTGTATATAGCACATTCTCCACCTCTTCTGGGGAAATATTCTCGCCTCCCCTTACAATCATGTCGTCGGCACGTCCACAAAGATAAATATAACCTTCTTCATCCAAATAGCCTTTATCGCCGGTACGATACCATCCGTCGGCGGTGAAAGCCTTCTTTGTTTTCTCTTCGTCTTTCCAGTACCCTTTCATTATCCTTGGGCCTCTGACTATAAGCTCTCCTATTTCTCCCATTGGCAATACTCGACCATCTTCATCTCTAATCTGGATCTCTACATCATCCAATGGAATGCCTATGGAAGTGGCGAGTCTCTTAAACTTCTTATCCCTCTCTTCCTCCGTCTCCTTCCCGGTAATGATTTGATCTTCGGCTCTAAGCATAGCTATGGTGGAA
>JAXHSX010000034.1:0-6572 GCA_034190625.1 Chloroflexota bacterium | reverse complement strand
CCAGGTCACTAGCCAAACCGACCACGCCTTCCCTGTTCAGGAGAGCGCTTAAGGGCTTTCCATTTTGATTGGACCCCCTCAAGACCAGCGCGACCCGATCGGCCTCATTGGCCTCCAAATAATGTACGTCACGGTTCTTTATATGAGATATTTCATGGCCGATGACACCTTGCAGTTCATCGCGGTTGAGTTTTTGCAGCAGTCCAGTGGTGACAGCCACTGCAGCCTTTTTAGGGTCTCGACCGGTGGCGAAGGCGTTTAGCGCCGGGTCATCGATGATATAAATGTCAGGCATTTTCTCCAGTCCCGAGGCAATCTTCATCTCCTCAACCACGTTGTACAGACGAGGGTAGTCATCACGGTCAATCTTTTTTGCCCGTGACAATGATAAGAGGATATTGTCTCCCTGTAATAGCGCGATCAAGTTCATTATCGCCCATATTATTAAGGCGATGATCAGTCCCCCGGTGGCACTATCGAAGAAGTATAGGCCCACGAAATAGCCAATCAGAAGCAGCAATACACCCATTCCGGCCACGAGTATTGCCGATCGTATGCGGTTGGACCTGATCTGTTCCCACATATGCTATGCTGCCTATACCTAGGTGAAGCTGACTTTAGGTGCCTCTCTCTCCTCGGCTGCTGTGACTTCAAAGAACTCATCAGCCTTGAAACCAGTCATGTTGGCTATTATGTTGGAGGGAAACACCTGAGTCTGGTTGTTATACCTTAGGACTGAATCGTTGTAATACTGGCGGGAAAAGCTTATCTTATTCTCAGTTGAAGTGAGTTCTTCCTGGAGAGCCAGGAAATTCTGATTGGCTTTAAGGTCAGGATAGTTCTCGGCTACAGCTAATAGCCTGGATAAGGCAGAACCCAGCGCACCTTCGGCCTTACCTCGTGCTCCCGCTCCAGAGGATGCCGCTTGCTGGGCAAGGTTACGGGCTTGGGTTACGGCTTCCAGTGTTTCTCGCTCATGCTTCATGTAGCCTTTGGCTGTTTCCACAAGGTTGGGTATGAGGTCATACCGCCTTTTTAGCTGAACATCAATCTGTGCCCAGGCATTCTTGACCTGATTGCGCAGCCTGATAAGTTTGTTATAGGTCGCAGCGAACACTATAGCGATAATTACGACAACGCCGACGACGATCCAAAGTCCTATTGACATAAAACACCTCCGCAGTGGTTTGTATATAGTTTACTTTAGATGACATACTCTTGTCACCCGATGCCAGCCTTTCGTTGCTCACTCCTGAGCCTCGAAGACTTCTCTTAGGAAAGCGATGACCTGCTGCTGAGAATCTGGTTTTTCCGATGGTTTCTCAGCCAGATGTTTTAACAGTTGACCGAGCTCACCACCGTCGAACCACAGTCCATCTTCCTGCCGACAGACGTCAATAATCGTCTTAGATTCATGACCTATGCTTGTCTTCTTCATCTTCTGACCGCAGATGGGACAGCTTCGCTTTTTCTCTGGCGATTCGGCTTCTTTGGAGTCGAGGATATTACTGAGAAACAGATGTGGGCTCTCCATGCTCATTGATTCCAGCAAAAGCTCAAGTTCTTCGAAGTCCAACCATACTCCATGACAGTCGGTGCAATAATCAAGCTCGATCTCGTGATACTCCACGACTATCATGTCATTCTTACAGGTAGGGCATATCATCGCATCTAAAACCTTATAATAAGTTGTCAATAGTGTAGAGTTCTCAGGAGGTTGTGTCAAGGTGGAGAATTGCTTACATTATTGAATTTATTATAAGCTATGGAATATAGTCGCAAGTGGTAAAAGAATGAACGGGTTTCATAATAAGGTATTGCATGTCGATGTTAATCAAAGATCATTTATAGAGGAGTCTGTTGGTGATGAAGTTTACAAAATGTTCCTGGGAGGTAAGGGGCTTGGCACTCATCTTCTGCTGAACAATACGAAGGCAGGCGTTGAACCTTTGTCTGAGCATAATGCGCTCATTTTCGCCACAGGACCGGCTGCGGATACGATGGTCTGGGGCTCGTCCAGGTACGGAGTATTCACAAAATCCCCTTTAACAGGCTTATATAGTGAATCTTATGCTGGAGGCAGGGTTGCCGAACCCATAAGCAGAGCAGGTTATGATGCAGTGGTAATAAAAGGAGCCTCCCAAAAACCTGTTTACCTTGAGATTATTAATGGAAACGTGAAGTTCCATGATGCTTCCCATATTTGGGGCAGGGATACTCATGAAACCGAAGAAATTATACGACAGGAAGTCGTAGTAAAAGATGCTGGAATTGCGGTTATAGGGCCTGCGGGCGAAAACCTGGTGAGATTTTCGGTAATTGAAAATGACTATTGGAGATCGATCGGTAGAACTGGGGCTGGAGCTGTAATGGGCTCTAAGAAAATCAAGGGTATTGTTTTTCACGGGAGCAGGGATAAAAGGGTAGCGAATCCTGACCTGCTTAGAAAATTCTGGGAAGAACTGAGAGATAAAGGGAAAGAGGACCCAGGAGCAAAGAAGTATAGAGAAATGGGGACGCTTCAGCTAGTTCCGTTGACGAACAAAGCCGGGGCGTTCCCCACAAAATACTGGTCTTCGGGAGCTTACGATAAGTGGCAAAATTTGACTATAGAGGCACTGAGGGAGAAATGCAAGGTTAGGTCGAGGGCATGCCCAAAATGCTTTATGGCTTGTGGAAAGTTAAGCGAAGTGCTTAAAGGAAGGCATAAGGGATTGAAAATCGAGGGGCCTGAATATGAGACCGTCAACAGTTTTGGCGGGCTTTGCCTGGTAGATGATATCAGGGAAATCATGTACTTAAATGACATATGCGACAGGTTGGGTATGGATACGATAACGGCAGGCAACCTCGCAGGCTTTACCATAGAGGCTTCCAGAAGAGGGGCGATAGGGGAGAAAATCGATTATAGCGATGTAGATGGCATTGCGTCTTTATTAAATAGTATTGCGAGAAAAGAAGGGATTGGGGCTATTCTAGCTGAGGGTATAAAACACGCCAGTAGGGAGTGGGGTTTAGAAGACCTGGCTATCCACGTTAAGGGGTTAGAGCCTCCGGGATACGACCCCAGAATTTTAAAGGGAATGGGTTTGGGATATGCAACTGCAGGTAGGGGTGCGTGCCACCTGAGGGCAACTTTTTATAAACCGGAGCTTGCGGGAATCGTAAGCCCGGACCAAATCGAGTGTAAAGCTAAGGTATTCACTGAATGGGAAGATAGACTGACGGTGATGGATGCCTTGATCATCTGCCGTTTCTTTAGAGACCTGTATCTCTGGGAGGAGTTCTCATTGATTATAAAAGCCGTCACCGGGATGTTGATGGATGAGAGCCAATTGAAGGACATAGCTTCAAATATCGCCAGTAAGGTCAGGGAGTTTAATCTGCGCGAGGGGATGAAAGAGGAAGACGAAATGCTGCCGAAGAGGTTCCTGGAAGAAAAACTAGAAGATAGCGGCAAGGTGCTTCCAAAAGATGAATTTGACCAGATGCTAGCTGATTATTACAGGATTCGAGGCTGGGATTAAGCCATTCTGAGATTGCTTCGTCGCTTACGCTCCTCATAATGACATGGGAGATTTACGTGTCACGAATCATCTGGACAACCAGGGTATATTGACTGGCTATTGAGTCACTGATACAATACCACAAGATTAAATATTATCTCTCTCCGAGCTGCTGTGCCTAAGGAGAAATCTATGGCAGGCAGACGGTAGGCGAAAGCTTCGAGGGTATAGGTAGAAATATCTATGCCTCCCATGTTTGGAAAGGAGGAACTATAGAGCTTAGCTTTTTTACAGCACCTGTTTTAATACGGTGCTGTTTTTTTATTTCATTGCGTTTACCTACCGGCCGCGAGGTTGTGAGATGGTTTCGCTTCGCTCATCATCCTTACCTTAATCCTCTCCCATCAAGGGAGAGGAGATTTGACTTGCAGTGGCAAACGCTTTGCTTATAAGGAATCGTTTTTGTATTCCACGAAAGGAGAAGGAATATGAATAAAATGAGAATTCGGAGAAAGACTGACAGCATGAGCATAGTATTTATTGTGCTTGGCGCTCTTATACTGCTCTTCATTTTCGTTCCCCTGCTTAAGACGATATTCTCTTCTTCCCCAGGAACGCTATGGGACACCCTACTCACAGAGGAAGTGTACTCCTCAATTCTACTTACCGTCTATGCTGCATTGATAGCTACTTTAGTAGGGCTTTTTCTTGGGGTGCCCTTGGCTCACGTTCTGGCAAGGCATAACTTTCGGGGAAAAAGATTTTTAGAAGGGCTTATCGATGTCCCTATAGTCGTTCCCCATTCTGCTGCTGGCATCGCCCTCCTCTTCGTTTTCGGGAAGCAATTCTTCCTGGGAAAGCTATTTGGCCATATAGAAATTGGCTTTGTCGATGCTGTTGCCGGGGTTGTTATTGCCATGATGTTTGTTAGTGTTCCCTTTCTTATTGACTCAGCAAGGGATGGGTTCAAGGCAGTGGATGTTAGATTGGAAAAGGTGGCTCGAACTCTAGGTGCTTCGCCCTGGCGGGTATTCTTCCTTGTTTCCCTGCCCCTAGCTTGGAGAAATATCTTCTCGGGCTCGGTCATGATGTGGGCTCGGGGGGTGAGCGAGTTTGGTGCTGTGCTTATCCTGGCTTATCATGTACCTTTTCTCGGAGGACATCCGACGGTTGCTCCTATACTAGTGGCCGACCGCTTTGCGTCATTTGGGCTGGACTACGCCCGGCCGGTAGCGGTGCTGGTAATACTGATATCGATTATCGCCTTCATCACGCTCAGAACCTTAGCCTTTAGGAAGGAGAAAGCATGATCGTAATTAAAAACCTGAAGGTGAACTTGGGCGAGTTTCTGCTTCAAGACATCAATCTCGAGATCAACTCAGGTGAATATTTCATTATTCTTGGTCCCACAGGTGCAGGTAAGACTGTCCTGCTGGAAGCTATTGCAGGGCTCTATTCAATTCTTGAAGGCAGGGTCTGGATTAACGGCAGGGAAATTACAAGCCTCAATCCTGAGAAAAGGGAAATTGGAATTGTTTATCAAGATCAGGCTCTGTTTCCTCACCTTTCAGTAGAACAAAACATTGCCTTCGGATTGCGGGTGAGAAAGTGCTCTGGTGATGAGATAAAGGCGAAAATAAATGATATGGCTGAGCTATTGAGAATTTCACACTTGCTTGGGAGAAGCCCTGTTACTTTAAGTGGAGGCGAGAAGCAAAAGGTGGCTCTAGCGCGAGCGCTGGTTATTGAGCCTAAGGTGCTTTTACTTGATGAACCCTTAAGCGCTCTGGATCCTGAGACTAAGGAAAAGATGCAAGGTGAGTTGCGGGAGCTGCATCGTCGGCTAAAGACTACCATCGTTCATGTCACCCATGATTTTGAAGAAGCAGTAGCTCTGGGGCATAGAGTTGCTGTGTTGAATGAGGGTTGTATAGCCCAAGTAGGAACTACAGAGGAGTTCCTGCGCCAGCCGAGTTCAGAATTTGTAGCTCGTTTTGCTCTCTCCAGGAACATCTTTAGCGGCAGAGCTGAGGATGGGAGGAATGGTAATGCCCTTGTTGATATCGGTGGTGTGCAACTGAGGGTGGTGACGGAATCTAGGGGCGAGGTGCACCTCTCCCTTCGTCCCGAAGATATCCTTATTTCCGAAGAGATGCTTCAGTCAACGGCTCGAAATTGCTTCCATGGCGTGGTCAGCGATATCACTGACAAAGGTTCGGTTGTTTATATTACTGTGAGTCTGCCACCAGATTTTATCTGTCTCATTACGCGTCAAGCATTTGATGAATTTAAATTGAGAAAAGGGATGAAAGTATGGATTACATTTAAGGCTTCAGCAGTGCATGTTTTCTAGATAAAGGAGGTTAGTCAATGAGAAAGAAAATGATAAGAGTTGTTCCAATGGTATTTGTCTTGGTCTTGGCGTTGACTTTGCTGGTTGGTTGTAGTGGAGGAAAAGTTGCTCGGACAGAGACGCTGACAATCTACCACGCTGGTAGCTTGGCCGTGCCGTTTAGCGAACTGGAGGCTGAGTTCGAGAAAACCCATCCTACCGTTGATGTCCTGCGTGAGTCGGGGGGGAGTGCTAAGATTATAAACAAGGCGATAACGAGGGAGCAAGCTGGAGAGCCACCGCCTGACATAATCGCTTCGGCTGATTACACGCTTATTCCTGACAGGTTGTATGAGCCTGGTTATGCCGATTGGAACATTGTCTTCGCCAGAAATAAAATGGCGCTTTGCTACCGTAATGGTGCTCCTCACACTGACGAAATAACGAGCGGTGCCAAAACATGGTACGAAGTCCTGCGTAACGAGGATGTAACCTGGGGGCATAGTAACCCTGATGATGATCCCTGTGGCTATAGAACGCCCATGGTAATTCAACTGGTACAAAAATATTACTATGATGAAGCTGCCGACTTTGGACTTTCTCCGGACCCCAACGCCGATGGACTGTATGATGTCCTCATTCCAGGCAGCGAGCACGAGCGGGGAAGGGTCAGTCAAGGTAAACAGATAGTAAGGTCAAAATCGGTTGACCTCGTCGCTTTGCTCCAGTCGGGC
>JAXHSX010000033.1:0-2405 GCA_034190625.1 Chloroflexota bacterium | reverse complement strand
CATACTCCCAGGGCTTACTCTTGCTTGGTCTCGACTCCAGCTTGGTTAAATTTATATTCCTGGTGGCAAAGATGCTAAGGATGCGATACAAGGCACCGGGCACATGATTGGCAGCAAAGACAAGAGAGGTTTTGTTCTTTTTGCCCAGTTTTGCCTTTTTCTTGGAAATGGCAAAGAACTTGGTGTAGTTGTTAATGTTTGTTTCAATTTCGGCTGCCAGGACTTCTAAGCCATAGATTTCCGCTGCCCTTCTGCTAGCTATAGCGGCACAACCCCTTATTTGTTTTTCCTTTATCATTTTAGCGCTGCCGGCAGTATCATAGACAGGCACGATCTCAACACTTAACTTACTGAGGAATTCATCGCACTGAGCCAAGGCTTGAGGATGCGAGTAGATTGTGTTCATATTAGCCAAATTTTCTCCCGGCAAAGCCATCAAATAGTGACTTATCCTCAAAATAATCTCAGCGTATATATTAAGTGGATAAGCTAGTAATAGATCATATGTATCATTGATACTGCCCGCTTGAGAGTTCTCTATGGGAACTACTCCAAAATCAACTTTGTCCTCTAATACCGCACGGAAAACATCATGGAAACGGACACAAGGTAAAAAATCAATTTCACCTGCGAAAAGCTTTATGGCAGCATCTTCGCTGAAAGCACCCCTTTCGCCCTGGAAAGCAACTTTCGTCATCGATTAATTGGCGAGAGCAGCTTGGAGTGACTTTGCGCTTCCACTTGGAATCAGACACACAAGCTCATCTCCAGCCTGTAAAACGGTCTCTGGAGTGGGTATTTCTGACTTCTCTCCCTGACGAATTAGCAAAATAATCATGGCATCTACAGGCAATACCGAGTCTTTCAAAGACGTGTCTGCTAAAGGGCCATCGGGTACTTTTACCAGGACGAGTTCCAGTTCCTTCTCCTTAAAGTTGAAGAGATGAACTAATGGGAAAATGCCAGTTAGTATCTTTATATTCTCCAAGACAGGCCCTACCCCATTCACGGTACAATCGATGCCTAACTTAGCGAAGATATGCTCGTTCCTAGGATTATTAACTTTGGAGATAACTCGATTGACGTTAAACTTCCGCTTGGCTATCTCACAGGCTGCCAGGTTATCGTCATCTTCAGGAGTGACGGCAATGAAAATGTCAGCTCTTTCTATACCAGCTCTGGTTAAAGCGGCTATTTCGGAGCCAATACTACATAAGGACACACTGCCTAGCTCGTCCTTAAGCTGTTCACATGTGGCAGCTTCCTTTTCAATTATCAACACCTCGTGACCATTGGCAAGAAATTCTCTAGCCAGGGCACGGCCCAAATCACCACCACCGACTATTATGCTATACATGAATCCTCCTTAGTTGTCACGAATTTTTTCCTTTACCAGTTGAACAAATAAAAGAACGGGACTTATTGCTTCGAGACCGAGGCTCGCAAAAAATTCCGCTTGTAAAGGGTCATACATGCGACAGATTACTTTAGGCACATTAAATATCTGTTTGGCAATCTGGGCTGCCATACCGTTTTTGTCATCGTCCCGAGTTACTGCGATAAAGGCATCTGCCTCAGTTATACCAGCTTTTTCTAGCATTTCCTCGTCAGTAGCGTCTCCTAAAAGAGTTGTGCCACCAAAATCGGTCAGTAAAACGTCGAAGCTATTAGCATCAACATCAATAATAGTTACCTTATGTTCCTCAGCAGCAAACAATCTTGCTAGCTCAGCCCCAACACGCCCACAACCCATAATTATGATGTTCATTATCTTACCCCTTTCAAGGAATCGCCTCTCGATATAGTAACACAGCACAAGGAGATTCACGCAAGGCGTAGCGACTGGCATTACCAAGGTTGAATAAACCCAGGCGTTTTTTATGCGGAATACCCATGACAATCAGTTCTATTTGTCTCTCTACTGCTTCGTCTACGATTCCTGGGCCTGCCTCTCGAGCCTGAAGTAAATCCGTCTCTACCTCACAATCCTGATCAGCGGCAATGTCTTCTGCCTGAGTAAGTAATTCCTCTGCTTTCTGCATCTCAGAATCAATCTGGGCATCTAAAGGAAGCGTTCTCGGCACTTCAATAATATAAACGACATAAACTTTAGACTTGTTTTTTTTAGCTAAATCACAGGCTAACTTTATAGCTTCATCATCAACATTGTTCCCACATATAGGCACCAAAATCTTCTTTATCTTCACGATTTGGACATATTACTTATTTCTTTGCTATCAGTCAACAGGGATGTTATCTTGGGAGCCGTTTGCAGCAGTGGTAATTTCTTGCGCCGGCGAAATATGCAATATATGGCTATGCCCAGAATCATCCAACCGAAACCAACCCAGCGGACATAAGGATACATCATAATAATCACCAGCCATATACCACCTGTAGCCGCT
>JAXHSX010000032.1:0-9876 GCA_034190625.1 Chloroflexota bacterium | reverse complement strand
CTCCAGTATAGTATTCAAAGTTCTGCATTGCTGTGAAATCAACTTCATAGTCACAACCAAGGCAATCTAACAATGTAGTAACATTGGTGAAATCATCCAGGGCTACCTTGAAATATGGTGAAGCTTGCTGAGATAAAGCTCTAATATTCTGCAGAAAGTTGCTTGATTTTCCTTTCAGGTTCATGACCTGGGATAGAAGACTGTGGATCTCAGGATTGGTTGTTTGCACTTCCCCTAGCGCCTGCCAATCTCCATCCAAAATGTGGTTTGTTACTTTGGCTTCCTCAGTAGAGTTGAGTTTAAGCTCCTTAATTAGGGCTTTTACCAAGCCAGCGTGAGACAACTGCAACTCAACGTGTTGGAGACCAAGTTCACTCACAAGCTCCTGAGCCAACAAAGCTATCTCGACATCTGCAGCAAATTCGGTACCACCTATAAGTTCTGAGCCACACTGCCATCTCTCTCTGTTTTCCTTGCCCGTTCCTTCAAAGGCAAATATATTAGTAATGTAAAATAGCCTGGCTGTTTCATGTTCATTGAGATTATCAATATAGAGCCTGGCTACCGGAATAGTGCCGTCCGGTTTTAAGACGACTCTTTCACCGCTCCAGCCATCCCAATCAAGGAAAGAATATACCCTGCCTAACATACTCGGAGTTAGTGTTCCAGCAGATGTGAACAGGTGGAGATATTCCAAAATCGGTGTTCTCACCTCACGGTATCCCCATTTTAAGCAGCAGTTTCGAAAGGCATCTTCAATGCGGCGAAATCGTAACATACCGTCGGGAAGCAAATCCTGCATTCCCTTACATTTCTGATTTTCCATTTCCTTTATTCTACAGTAAGCTATATTTCTCTTCAATAGTATAGTCAGTTGCATAACCTCCTATTAAGTTCTTCACTCTTGATAGTAGGGCTGTTGTAAGTTTGAATTGCTTGGTTTATAATTTAATTTGAGTTAAAGTTAGATGCTGAGAAGTATCAAAATCATTTTTAGGTTTATCTTTCTAGCTCTGCTTATGCTCAGTGTAGCAGCGGGGGTGGGAGGCAATATGATTAGAGCCTCCAGCCCAAACATTGAAATCCTTCGTGTGGAAGGCAATATAGTGCCAGTCATAGCTGACTACATAGATAGAGGTATCGCTCATGCTGAGGAACAAAATGCCACCGCCGTTATCATTGAGCTAAACACACCAGGAGGGCTGCTTAATTCAACAGAGGACATAGTCGGGAAAATCATGAATGCCAACGTGCCTGTTGTGGTTTATGTTTCTCCCAAGGGTGCCTGGGCAGCTTCAGCAGGAACGTTTATTACTTTGTCTGGACATGTAGCGGCTATGACGCCGGGCACTACCATCGGCGCTGCTCATCCGGTAAGTGGCAGTGGAGAGGAAATACCTGAGGATCAAATGAAGAAAATAGTGGAATTCTCTGCCAAGTGGATGAGGTCTATTGCCGAGGAGCGGGGTCGTAATATGGAAGAAGCTGAGCTGGCAGTGACTGAGAGCAAATCCTTTACCGATGTCGACGCATTGGAAAATAATCTCATTGACCTGCGCGCTGAGAGTTTAGAGGAGCTTATCTCACAAATTAACGGCAGGAAGGTTATTCTGGCTGGCGGCAGAGAGGTTACCATTGACACTTCGGGTTACGGAACAAGCAGGAATGAGATGAATGCCATTGAGCGTTTCTTGCAGATAATAAGCGACCCTAATATCGCTTATATCTTGTTTACCCTGGCTACGATAGGATTAATTACAGAGATATCCAATCCGGGGATGATTTTTCCCGGAGTCATTGGTGGAATAAGTTTATTCATGGCGTTTTACGCATTGGGTGTGCTGGAGGCTCAGCCTGGAGGCATAGCTCTCATCGTGCTTGGTGTTGGGCTTCTCGTGGCAGAATATTTTACCACTAGTTTTGGGTTCCTAACCGCCGGAGGTATAACATCACTGGTCATAGGCTCACTAATTTTGTTCAGCGGCAGTCCGGGCATGGAGGTGAATCGTGGATTGATTGCCGGAGTAACCACTGTCGTTGCTCTATTTGCTATATTTGTCGTTGGTGCTATAATCAGGGGCCAAAAACGCCGCAAAGCTACTGGTGCCGAGGGGATGATAGGAAAGTTGGCTGTAGCGAAAACGTCTGTTGCCCCTGAAGGCAAAGTTTTGGCTGATGGTGAGCTCTGGGCAGCGGCAACTGAAGGTGATAAAATAACTCGTGGTGAGGAGGTGATTATTAAAAAAGTTGAGGGATTGAAGTTGTGGGTGACGAAAAAATCTAAAGAATAGGAAGGTAATCTCTATGGAAATGAGTGGACCTGTTATCGTAGCAATAATTTGTGGTGTTGCTTTTATTGGCTTTATCATCTACGCTATCGTTCGAGGTCAAATGCGGAAACTTACAGCCGGTGTTGAGGAAATGATAGGAAAGGAAGCAGTGGCACAGACAGTACTTGATCCCAAAGGCACAGTTTTAGCCGAAGGTGAACTGTGGACAGCTATAGCCGGAAGCGATAAAGTTGAACCTGGTGAGGAGGTGATCATAACAAAGGTAAAAGGATTGAAATTATGGGTAACTAAAAAATCTGAAGAAAAGGAGGAAAAATGAGCTGGATTCTTTATTTTATCATCGCTATAGTAGTAATAATACTACTCTCGGCAGCTATCAAAGTCGTTCAAGAGTATGAAAGAGGAGGTGTTTTCCGCCTTGGGAGATTCGTCGGTCTCAGAGGACCGGGGCTTGTGTTTATCATACCTTTTATTGAGCGTATGAGGAAAGTGGACCTTCGTGTTATCACCATGGATGTGCCATCGCAAGAATGCATGACTATGGATAATGTCACTGTTACAGTTGACGCTGTAATTTATTTCCGGGTGGTTGATGCCGCAGATGCTATTCTTAAGGTGCTCGATTATATAAAGGCAACCTCGTTGCTTGCTGCTACTACTTTACGGAATGTCGTGGGACAATCCGAGTTGGATGAGCTACTGGCTCACCGAGATAGGCTTAACGACAAGATACAGGTGGTAGTTGATGAAGGCACAAACCCCTGGGGCATAAAGGTGAGCATGGTGGAGGTTAAGGATGTGGAATTACCGCAGACAATGCAGCGAGCTATGGCAGCTCAGGCTGAGGCTGAACGAGAGCGGAGAGCCAAGGTTGTCCATGCTGATGGTGAATATCAGGCAGCAACGAAACTGGCTGAAGCTGCTAATATTATTTCTACTGAGCCGGCAGCTTTGCAGCTTCGTTATTTGCAAACGTTGATGAGCATTGCTACAGAAAGAACCAATACCATACTGTTTCCACTGCCCATAGATATGCTGGCTGCTTTTATGAATAAGTCTAATCCTGAAGAGAAATAAAAGTTATAGTAAATTGCAAATTCTCTTATAAATATCCCTTCCCTGGCGGGAGTGAGTAGGAGAGAGGGGCAATGTACCCTCGCCCTCGCATTCTTTTAAGGGAGAGGGATTTTATATGAAATCGTTCGGAAGGTTGTAGTTAGCTCGTGCTAAAATACTGTTCGGTATCACCAAGCTACTAATAGGAGGATAAGAATGACAAGTAAGACCAAGCAAGAATGGCGTGATAACACCTTGTCTCCAGCGTTAAAGCGTTCTCCTGAACGACAGGATGAATTTGAGACCACTTCGGGCATTGAGCTGGATACTGTCTATGCTCCCGAGGACTTAGTAGATTTCGATTACGTCAGAGATTTGGGCTATCCTGGCGAACATCCATTTACTCGAGGCGTTCAACCCAATATGTATCGGGGTAGAATATGGACAATACGCCAATATGCCGGTTTCGGCAGTGCTGAAGAAACCAACCAGCGTTATCGTTATCTGCTGGAGCAGGGGCAAACAGGGCTAAGTGTTGCTTTCGATCTACCTACACAGATAGGTTATGACTCTGATTACCCGCAGGCAAGAGGAGAAGTGGGTAAAGTGGGCGTTGCCATAGACAGCCTCCAGGATATGGAGGTCCTCTTTCAAGGGATACCTTTAGATAAGGTGAGCACGTCGATGACGATAAATTCTACTGTCCCTATCTTACTTGCTATGTATATCGCTTTGGGGAAAAAACAGGGAGTCGAATCGAGCAAATTGGATGGTACAGTTCAGAATGATATACTTAAAGAGTATATTGCTCGTGGTACTCATATCTTCCCTCCTCGCCCCTCTCTGCGCTTAACTACTGATATATTCGCTTACTGTGCTCAAAACGTTCCCCGCTGGAATACTATTAGTATTAGTGGTTATCACATACGGGAGGCAGGCTCCACTGCTGCTCAGGAAATTGGTTTTACTCTGGCTAATGGTATTGCTTATGTCCAGTCAGCTATTGACGCCGGTCTCGAAGTTGATTCCTTTGCCCCTAGGCTATCGTTCTTTTTCAATAGTCATATCAACTTTTTTGAAGAGGTAGCTAAATTCAGAGCAGCGCGGCGACTCTGGGCTAAAATCATGAAAGAGAGATTCGGTGCTAAGAATTCTCGTTCCTGCATGCTTCGTTTTCATACTCAAACTGCAGGATGTACCCTTACAGCACAACAGCCACTCAACAATATTGTAAGGACAGCATTAGAAGCTTTAGCTGCTACATTAGGTAGCACTCAATCACTACATACCAATTCATTTGACGAAGCTTATGCTCCACCTTCTGAGGAAGCAGTAACAGTAGCGGTAAGGAGTCAACAGATTCTAGCCTACGAAAGTGAGATTGCTAGCGTGGTCGACCCATTCGGTGGCTCTTATTATATAGAGTCCCTTACTAATAAATTGGAGGAGAAAGCCAGTGAATATATAGCTAAGATTGATAATCTTGGTGGGGCAGGTGCTGCTATAGAACAGGGATATCAGCAGAGAGAAATTCAAGACGCTTCCTATAGCTATCAAAGAGAGATCGAGACGGGCAAACGGGCCGTGGTAGGGGTAAATAAGTTCGTTTCCCCTTATCCTAAAGTAACCGGATTACTTCGGGTTAAAACAGAGGTGGAGAAAAGACAGAGAGAAAAGCTCGCTCAACTTAAGAGAGAAAGGGACAGCAGCAAAGTCGATAAAAGTCTTCGATCTCTGGAAGATGTTGCTCAAGGCAACGAGAATACTATGCCTGCCTTTCTGGAGTGTGTGGAAGCTTATGCTACTCTGGGTGAGATATGTGATGTGTTGCGTAAGGTTTTCGGTACCCAGAGGGAATTTTTAGTATTTTAAAGACTCGATCAGGCGGTGAGATATGACAAACAAAACCAAGCAGGAATGGAGTGAGAATTGTTTGGCTTCGGTATTGAAGCGCTCTCCTGAACGACAAGACAATTTTAAAACTACTTCAGATATAGAGCTGGATACTGTTTATACTCCAGAGGATTTGACCGACTCTGATTATCTTGAAGATTTAGGCTATCCCGCTGAGTATCCTTTTACCCGAGGCGTTCAGCCAAACATGTATCGAGGCAGAATATGGACAATGCGTCAATATGCTGGTTTTGGCTCTGCTGAGGAAACTAACAAT
Source organism: Chloroflexota bacterium (assembly GCA_034190625.1). GTDB lineage: Bacteria > Chloroflexota > Dehalococcoidia > GIF9 > AB-539-J10 > CG2-30-46-9. The sequence continues at coordinate 4,359 of JAXHSX010000032.1, read as the reverse complement.
CGCTATCGCTATCTTCTGGAGGAAGGGCAAACAGGCTTAAGCGTCGCCTTTGACCTACCCACGCAGATTGGTTACGACTCCGATCATCCGTTAGCTAGAGGTGAGGTGGGTAAAGTTGGTGTCGCTGTAGACAGCCTGCACGATATGGAGATCATATTTAATGGTATTCCTCTAGATAAGATCAGCACATCCATGACCGTAAACGCAACATGTGCTCCTATCCTTGCCATGTACATCGCGGTAGCTAAGAAACAGGGAGTGGCGCTGGATAGATTAGATGGTACTACTCAAAATGATATTCTCAAAGAATATATTGCGCGGGGTACTTACATTTTTCCCCCAAAGCCTTCGATACGCTTGATTGCTGATACAGCAGCGTATTGTAGCAAATACCTCCCCCGCTGGAATTATATTAATATCGCTGGTTACCATATACGAGAAGCGGGCTCTACTGCTGCGCAGGAAATCGGTTTTACTCTAGCTGATGCTATTGAGTATGTTAAAGCTATCGTAGATACTGGATTGGATATCGATTCTTTTGCTCCTAGAATATCTTTTATTTTCCAGACTCATAATAATTTCTTCGAGGAGATAGCCAAGCTAAGGGCGCTAAGGCGCCTCTGGGCGAAGTTGATGAAGGAGAGATTTGGAGCTAATAATCCTCGCTCCTGGACGTTCCGCACTCATATTCAGACTGGGGGGGTGACACTTACCAGTCAGCAACCGATGAATAATATCGTCAGGGCTACGGTTCAGGCTTTGGCCGCAGCATTGGGGGGTATACAGTCATTGGCGATCTCCTGTTATGATGAAGGGCACTGTATTCCCACCGAAGAGTCAGTTCGACAGTCATTACGACTGCAGCAAATCTTAGCCCATGAAAGTGGTATCACCGATGTTGTTGACCCTCTTGGTGGTTCCTATTATATGGAATTCCTTACCAACGAATTGGAAAGAATGGCTACGGAATATATCGCTAAGATTGATAGCCTTGGTGGTGCTGCAGTGGCTATTGAGCAGGGATACCAGCAGAGGGAGATACAAGAAGCTTCCTATCGCTACCAGAAAGAAATTGAAAGCAGCGAGCGTGTCGTAGTGGGGATTAATAAGTTTATCTCTACTTCTCCTAAAATAACCTTGTCGAAGGTTGGTTCAGAAGTAGAGCTGAGTCAAAAGAATAAGCTAGCCAAATTTAAGAGAGACAGGGATAATGCCAAGGCGAACCAAACGCTTAAACGTTTGGAAGATGCAGCGCGAGATAATGAAAATACTATGCCAGCCTTTCTTGAGTGTGTCGAAGCCTATGCTACTTTAGGTGAGATGTGCGATGTGCTACGGAATGTTTTTAGTATACAGAGAGAATTCTTAGTTGTATAGGATGTTTAAAAATATAGGGATAGGTTTTAAAGACTGCTAAAATTCAGGCGGACAGACCTGAAGGTTTATCTCTAAGGGGAGAATGTGGGGGTGAAGACCCCTGAGAATGCTAAAATTGAATGGAAAATAAAAAATTAAACACTCTCGTTGCTTAGAAGGAGGAAAAAGAACTATGGCAAAGAAGAATAAAAATCGTGTTATTATCGCTAAGCCGGGGCTTGATGGGCATGACCGCGGTGCCAAAGTTGTTGCCCGAGCTCTTCGTGACGCTGGTATGGAAGTAATTTACACCGGCATCCGACAAACCCCGGAAATGATTGTCGAGGCAGCTGTTCAAGAAGACGCGGATGTTGTTGGTCTAAGCATTCTATCTGGAGCTCACTTAGAGTTATTGCCTATGGTGACAGAAGGCTTGAAGAAGAAGGGGAGAGGTGATGCATTGGTTATCGCTGGAGGCATAATACCGGAGGACGATCTACCTACTTTACAGCAGGCTGGTGTAAAAGGTATCTTTGGTCCAGGCACGCCAACAACCGAGATTGTAGACTTTATCAACAAGGAATTAGCTAAATAGAGGTCTATCAGGAATTCTGAGCAACACCGATAAGCTCGGTTAAATTATGGACTCCTTTTTCACTCATAAAAATTCCTATCCCCTGTAGTATATTAAGGCTAATTTGAGGATTAGTTAGATTGGCTGTGCCAACCTGTACTGAGCTGGCACCACACATGATGAACTCCAAGGCATCTTTGGCAGAAGCAATGCCACCGCAACCTATTATGGGAATACGGGTATTCTTAGCAACTTCATAAACCATACGGAGAGCCATCGGTTTGATAGCAGGGCCGGAAAGCCCGCCAATTATATTCCCCAATAAAGGCTTTCGCTTATTTATTTCAATAGCCATTCCTCGCACTGTATTGATTAAGGATATGGCATCAGCTCCCGCCTCTTCCACTGCCGAAGCGATTTCCCTGATATCAGTTACATTGGGACTTAATTTGACTATTATTGGCAAGCTATTTACCTTTTTAACTGCTGAAGTTATCCTGGCAGCAATTTTCGGATTAATCCCAAACTCTAATCCACCTGAGGAAATGTTAGGACAACTAATGTTCACCTCAATACCACTTATACCCGATATTCCTTCTAATTTTTGTGCTACACCAACATACTCTTCCATTGTCTCCCCGGCAACATTGACAATGACCGGAACTTGCCAGCTTTTCCATATAGGCGCCTTTTCCCTAACCAAAGCCTCAACACCGATATTCTCCAGGCCTACAGAGTTGAGTAATCCAGCAGAGGTCTCCACCAATCGCGGCTGGTGGTTTCCTCTCTTAGGCAGAAGAGTTGTCCCTTTGCAAATAATAGCTCCTAACCTTTGTATGTCGACAAAATCGGCATACTCTATACCATAGCCAAAAGTGCCAGCAGCTACCATCACTGGATTGGATAAAAGCAATCCCTTAGGATGATGCGGGGCTAATTGAACACGGAGATTAAATAGGTCGGTTTTCATACTATCTACATAAGAATTCGGTAAGTATAGGATACATCAACGAATTAAAGGTTATGTCTGCAATAAATTTCTCATGATAAATGCTTTCTATATCTTCTCAGAGGTAGCGAGAAGCTGAATGTGCTCCCTTGGCCCAACTGGCTGGTAAGCCACATCTTACCTCCATGGGCTTTTATAATCTCCTCTGAAATAGCTATATCGAGGCCGAGGCCGGGAAAGCGCTGCCTATCTTGTTCAACTCGATGATAAGGCTTAAGAATTCTCTCTTTCTCCTCTGGTGAGATACCCATTCCTTGGTCCTCGATCTCTATCACAAATTGCCTCTTCTGAGTCGTAGCCCTTAAAGTGATACTTCCCCCTTCGCGGTTGAATTTGATAGCGTTTGACAGAAGATTAATTATCACCTGTTCCAGCCGAGAATGATCTGCTTTGACGATAGGTGCGTTCTGTGGTAGGTTAATTAAGAGGCATTGCCCCTTGGCCTCTATTACCGGTTGAAATGCTGCGGTTAGCTGTTCAATGAAAGCTTTAATATCCAACGGCTTAATATCGAGCGTAAAAGTTCCGCCGGTAAATCTGGCCAAATCCAGGAGTTCGTTTAGCCGCTTCACCGTTGCCTGAACACTGCTCAGAATACTACTAACCAGCCTGAATTGTGTACTTTCAGGGCTGGACGAAAGTTCCTCATACAGCATAGCAGCACAGGCTAAGACAGGAGTAAGCGGTGTCTTTAATTCATGAGCCAAGACATTAATGAATTCAGCTCGGGCTTTAACTTCCTCTTCCAGATCTCGGCGCTCTTTCTTTTCTATTGCATAAAGCTCAATTAGATCTTGCTCCATCTGTTTGCGCTCGGTGATATCCTCCATAACTCCATCAAAATATAAGATTTTGTCACCATCGTCTCTAATTGCAAATTTTGTATCCGATACTGTTATCTTGGCACCGTCTTTTTTCCTGAAGCATAGTTCTTTTATTACTTTTTTTCTGGCAGAAGTTGCCTCTTCAAGAACAATATCTCTTTCTCTTGGATTCGCATACAGGTCGGAAACATTCATCTGCAACAGCTCTTCCCTAGAGTAGCCGGTAATCTCTTCCATATATGGGTTTACTTCTAAAAACTTTCCTAACGGTCTTGGCTCGCTTCTAAATATTCCTAATTTTACATTATTTACCAGGCTTCGATATTGTTCTTCCGATTCCTGCAACGCCTTTCTTATCTTCCTACGCTCGGTGATATCAACCCAGTTAGCCAGGTAGTACTTTAATTCTCCATCTTTCCTAATTGAGCTAGAAGTTATTTCAACCCAGAATCGCTCCCCGCTCTTCTTTTGAAAAAGCTCCTCAAGCCTCTTCGCTCCATTACGCATAGCCTGTTTCAGGTCCGTGCTGGTTTGCCCCGTTGTTTCTTCGGTCCACCAGGGATATGGAGCCTTCCTACCAATAATCTCTGCAGCAG
>JAXHSX010000031.1:0-5586 GCA_034190625.1 Chloroflexota bacterium | reverse complement strand
AGGGAAAGTATGTTAGAGAAAGATAAGCCGAAGAGCTTTTCTGAAACAAACGAGTTAAGTGTCAACCTCTTATCAGTTTTCTGGCAGGAGGTTTTTTAATGTCGGGAAAAACTCTCCTCTCTTCCAACGATATAAGGCGAGCCCTGTCTCGTATCGCCCACGAGATCGTGGAACGAAATAAAGGTGCTGAAGATATTGTACTCGTGGGTTTGTGGACTCGTGGGGTGCCTTTAGCCAATCGCATAGCAGACATAATTCAGCATTTTGAAGGAATCCCAATTCCTGTTGGTGCTTTAGATATCGCTCTTTATCGAGACGATATCTCTTCTCTTGAATCAAGACCAACGCTCCGAACCACCAATATTTCCACCGATATCACTGATAAACATATAGTGCTTGTTGACGATGTCCTTTACACTGGACGGAGTATTCGCGCCGCTATGGATGCTCTCATGGATATGGGTCGCCCGAAGTCTATACAGTTAGCCGTGCTCATTGATCGTGGTCATAGAGAGCTTCCTATACGAGCTGATTATGTGGGTAAGAACATGCCAAGCTCCAGAGGTGAAGATATACAAATTAGACTGGAAGAAATCGATGGTACAGATAATATGACGATTATGAATCTATCCAAAGAAGACTATTCTAAAAGGGAAGTAAGGAAACTACATGAATCTGGCAGATAGAAACCTGATTACCATAGATGATTTGTCCAATGGGGAAATTGAGACAATACTTTCACTAGCAGATGAAATGGCAGACTCTATAAATGACCAAGGTGAGATATGCCGGGGAAAGATAATGGCGAGCTTATTCTTCGAGCCAAGTACTAGAACGCGGCTGTCTTTCGAGACTGCTATGCTGAGACTTGGCGGCCGCGTCATAAGTGCAGTTGATGTCGGTGCTACTTCCCTGGCTAAAGGTGAGAGCATTGCTGATATGGCACGAGTGGTTGGAAGTTATGCCGACATAATTGTCATCAGGCATCCCTGGGAAGGAGCTGCCAAGGTTGTTGCTGACTACGCGGGTATTCCGGTAATAAATGCTGGTGATGGAAGTCATGAGCACCCCACTCAAACTTTGTGCGATCTTTATACCATCAAGAAGGAAAAACAGACGATTAAGGGTTTAAAGATTGCACTATGGGGCGACTTGAAACATGGACGAACGATACACTCCTTAGCATATGCACTGGCTAGGTTCGGGGCTACTATCCTTTTCCGTCCCAGTCCAGAACTAGAGATACCTGAGTATGTCCTAAGGAAACTAACTACAGAGTATGGAGGTAGGCTAGAAAGGGATTATAAGACATTGAATCATGCTCTCAAGGGAAGACTCTTCCCCGTGGATGCTATGTACATAACGCCAAGCCATCCCCACCAGCTTGCAATGATGCCTGACATCAGCATTCAAATCGAACTAAAGACAGGAGTTGATGCCCTCTATGTCACTAGGTTTCAGAAGGAAAGGCTTGATATTTCTGAAGAAGGACAAGATGCAAAGAACGGCTACACTGTATTAGACAGGAAAGTTCTCGGAGAAAAGGAGTTTAAGGAAGCGCTTATTATGCATCCATTGCCCCGGGTTGACGAACTCGCCTATGAGATGGATGCTGATCCCAGGAGCATGTATTTCAAACAAGCTGCTCGTGGAGTACCTGTCAGAATGGCACTTATAGCTCTTTTATTAGTAGCTAAGAAAGCTACAATCCCTGAGACAGATGAGCCTTTCACCCCCAGGAAAGACTACCCCATCTATAGACGCTATCCCGGGATTAAGTGTCCTAACTCAATTTGCGTGTCAAACCAGGAAACAGAAGTAAGGTATATAAGGCCCGAGTTCACAATAGTAAGCTACGAGCCTCTAATATTAAGGTGTATTTACTGCGAGCGCGAAATTTATCCCAAATATATCGCCAGCTCCGATTGGCATGAAGGAAGATTGGATAGCAAGAAATACCATAACGCTGCAAGCCATTGGATTCATAAAATCAAGCCAGAGAATCTGATTATTTTTGATTCGGAAAGCGAAGCTCAGGCTCAGGGATTTAAAGCTAGCAGTTATGTGAGATGATGAATAAATCTGTACTCTTACTTATCCACAATGGGCGCATAATCGACCTCAGTCAGGGTATAGACCTGATTGGTGATTTGCTCGTTGATGACGGCAAGATTATTCAGATAGGAATGCAAATGCCAACTGTCATTGCGAGCGAAGCGAAGCAGGCTCAAGCAATTGACGCCACAGGGCTAATTGTCTGCCCCGGTTTCATAGACCTTCATTGTCATCTTCGAGAGCCAGGTTTTGAAGATAAGGAAACAATTGCCACCGGAACAAAAGCAGCGGCCAAAGGTGGTTTCACTACTGTTTGTTGTATGGCAAACACCATCCCCCCCCTGGACAACCGAGCTACTGTGGAGTGGGTAAAGCAAAAGGCTCGCAAAGATGGCTTTACTAATGTCCTCCCCATAGGTTGCATTACAAAAGGTAGAAGGGGTGAGGAAATTTGTGAGATGACTGAACTAGCTGAGGCTGGAGTGGTTGGCTTCAGTGATGATGGAGATCCTGTGTCTAATTCTCTAATCATGCGTCAGGCTCTGGATCGCAGCTACAATCTTGGTTTGCCAATCATTGACCACTGTGAAGATAAGACGCTCAGCGATGGCGGAGTCATCAACGAAGGCCGGATATCCGCTAAACTGGGGCTAAAAGGAATGCCGGCGGCTGCCGAGGAAATTATGGTGGCTCGTGATACCTCTTTGGCAAAACTAACCGGTGCTAATGTCCATATCGCTCATGTCAGCACCTGCGGCTCTGTCGAACTTATACGCCGCGCTAAAGAAGAAGGAATTCCAGTAACCGCTGAGGTTACCCCACACCATCTTACATTAACAGAAGAGGAGATTATGGACAAAGGTTCACTCAAACCCTCTCCCTTGCAGGGAGAGGGTAGGGAGAGGGTAAAACGAAGTAATCTCCTGGCCTTTGATACCAACGCCAAGGTAAATCCACCCCTGCGAACAGAACAAGATATAAAATGCTTGATTAAGGGGCTTAATGAAGGTGTAATCGATGCCATCGCCACCGACCATGCCCCCCATACATTGGCGGACAAGAAATGCGGGCTGGAGTTAGCAGCTTTCGGCATAAGTGGATTCGAAACCGCTTTCGGCTGCCTCACAGACTTGGTACATAAAGGAAAGATAAGTATGCCAACCTTGATTTCCAAACTAACTCACGAGCCAGCAAAAATCATCGGTAAGTATAGCGAATTGGGCACCTTAAAGGCAGTCACCATGGCTAACATCACCATACTCGATCCCGACAGGGAGTGGATAGTGAACAGCCACGATTTCGTCTCCAAAGGCAAGAACACTCCTTACGATGGCTATAAATTCAGAGGCAAAGTAATGGCAACCATAGTTAATGGCAGAATAGTCTATATAGATAGCTCCTATTCTCTCAAGCCCTCCGGCTTGAAGGGAGAGGGAAGGGTGAGGGTGAACTGAAGCAATCTATGACTAAAAAGGCGATTTTAGTTCTCGAGGATGGCTCAATCTACGAAGGTGATTCTTTTGGTGCTGAGACCACCACTTATGGTGAGGTAGTCTTCAACACCAGTATGACTGGCTATCAGGAAATGCTTACCGATCCTTCTTACGCCGGTCAGATTTTGGTTCCGACTTACCCTTTGATAGGCAACTACGGCATCAATGAATCCGATTTTGAGTCCAGGCAGATTCAGGTGAGGGGTTTTGCCGTGCGTGAATATTGCACCCAGCCTAGTCACTGGCAAAGCACTCATACTTTACATGAATTCTTACTGGCTGGTGGTATCCCCTGCATCAGCGGCATAGATACCCGTGCTCTAACCCGCCACATACGTTCAACTGGAGTGATGATGGGCATTATTAGTTCAGAGATGACCATCGAAGAAGCATCAAAGGAGCTGAAGGGCTTACCTAAATACGACTTTACCGATTTTGTCCACCAGGTTAGCACTGAAAAACCGTACGAATGGCAATCCGGTATACATGCCACTGCTAACCTCGCTCAAACCCTCTCCCTTGAATGGCGAGGGCTACCTCACCTAACCTCTCCCTTGACGGGAGATGAAGAAGGAGAGGGTGAAAAGAAGCAATCTCATAGGATCATAGTCATCGACTGCGGCTTGAAATACAATATATTGCGTACTCTGAGTCAACTGGGCTGCCAGGTAACCGCTGTCCCCTGCACCACTTCATCAGATGACATCATGTCCCTGGAGCCTGATGGCATACTCCTCTCGCCTGGCCCCGGCGACCCTGCCCTTCTCGATGATATAACGGAAACGGTAAAAAAGCTCATAGGTAAAAAACCAATTATGGGCATATGCCTGGGGCATCAGCTTCTAGGCAGGGCATTGGGAGCCGACACCTTCAAGCTAAAATTCGGACACCGTGGCGGCAATCATCCAGTGCGGGATTTAGCTATCGGCAGGGTTTATATCACCGCTCAGAACCACGGTTATGCCATAGACGCCGATTCCTTGAAAGATGGACTAGAAATCAGCCACATAAACCTGAACGATGGCACAGTGGAAGGACTCAGACATCGAGATTTGCCCATTATATCTATCCAATACCACTCCGAAGCCTCCCCCGGACCATTGGATAACATGTACCTGTTCGAGAGGTTCTTAGAGATGGTGAGGAGATATGGAAATGACTAAATATGAGGCAATAGAGCTTCTGAAACAAGCTTTAAACGAGATACCCAATCTTAAAAAGCTAGACCACAGTAATCAGGAATTCAAATTGTGGAGGGATAAAGTGCTAGACATAATAAGAGCAGGGCTTGACGCACATGATAAGAACCGTTTTTCTCGCCCGGTACCAAAAAGAATAGACTGGAGCTGGGTTTCAGGCAACAACAGCGCTCAAGATAGAGCACAATACCTTGAAGATTTGGATAAGTATGAGACTGCGCTGAAATCTATAATACAAAAATATGAGCTTCTAGGATCAGATACATCAAAAGAAGTTGTTTATCCAAGTGGCACACCCTACAATGCTTACAAGGACATCAAAGAGATAATTATCTCGGCTGCTAAGAAACTTGTAATAGTTGATCCATATGTGGATGGCAGCATTATCACTTTACTCGAAAACGCAAAGCCCAATGTTGAAATTCAGATATTAACCCGAAACATGAAAGGTGATTTCCGGCTCGCAGCACAGAATTTCGGACAACAGCGCAAGATGGCGGGACAGGGAATACTTGAGGTACGTAAAGACAAAGAAGCCCTTCATGATAGATTTATAATTGCTGATGACAATGTCTTTCATTTAGGAACTTCTATCAAGGATGCCGGCACGAAAATGTGTGCCATGAGCAAATTCGAGGGGTCGGATATTAAGAGTAAGCTGAGTGAAACGCTCTCTGGTTATTGGGCTGAGGCGGAAATAGTATTATAAGGCAGTGTTTATGTCCAAAGTATCTAAAGTCCTAGTCATCGGCTCAGGCCCAATAATCATCGGGCAGGCGGCGGAGTTCGACTACTCCGGAACCCAGGCATGCCGGGCATTGCGGGAGGAAGGAGTGACC
>JAXHSX010000030.1:0-12613 GCA_034190625.1 Chloroflexota bacterium | reverse complement strand
GGGTAGCTTAAGAAAATCGGCATGTCCAATCCGACTTTTTGAGAGGGAAACAGCCAAAAAGGGTTATAACAGGCCAATATGATCAACCTTACGCATTACTGGTGACCCAAGCTCCTAGTGAAAAAACTGGCGAAGCTAGTTCACAAAGATTTCCGAGAGATGACCGAAGAAGAATTCCCCTATTATTTTTTTTCCTTGGATCAGCTTAAGGAAATATTTGATGAGATAGGCTTGACAGAGAGAAAAGACTTCGATTTATGGGTGGTAGAGCTTAAAGCCACCGATATAATGAGTCCAGCAGTGAATTCAATGTTTAATACATGGGGTGAAGAATGGGGCTTTGAGCTGAATCCATCCTTATTTGTTAAATTGGAATAGTGGAGGAGCAACTCTATGTTCATAAAATATCTACAAAACTGTGAAGAGTTTATAGCCGTAGACGGTACAATCCTTCGTGAACTGTTGCATCCTGATAAAGCATACCTGGAACTTCGCTACAGTTTAGCCCATGCAACTGTAAAGCCAGGCATAGCCTCGAAACTTCACAAATTAAAAACGTCCGAGATTTATTACATCCTAGAGGGAGTAGGTATAATGCACATCGATGACGAATCTACCAAAGTTCATTCTGGTCAAGTCGTTTACATACCACCAGATTCAAAACAATATATTCAAAACATCGGGAATTCTGATTTGAAATTCTTATGTATTGTAGATCCAGCTTGGCAACCCAAAAACGAGGAAATATTGTAAACATGAAGTAACTTACAGCGCTTACTTTATTTAACTTTACACCAGAAAAGATGATAAAATTAGTTACGAGGGATGGAAAATGGGAGATATTTTAGACAAAGCTGCAGCGCTTATTAGATGTAGGGAATGTCCCTGGTACAAGAATTGTCTCACTCCAATGCAGGTTAATCCTGAAGATATCGGACAGTTCAGATTGATGATGCAAGGGACAAACTTTCCAGAACAAGTCAGAGCTGAGTTGGATCAATTCATGGAAAGCATGGCTTCTACTAGTCAGAATATGATTCTACAAAGCTGCCCTGTATTTACTCAACGTTTGAAAGAAAACCCCAACCTTGCTCAACGAATAAGGGAAATGATGCTAAATTGGGGAGAAGAATAAGAATAAAAGGAATATGGATAAATATCAATGACAGAAGAAATAGGCAGAATAGAGAAACCGGTTGCAGAGCATTTTAAGCAAAGGAAAAAGATTTACCTGGTTCCATTGCTGTTTGCTGGTGAAAGTGTACCACCTGAGTACAGGGAAAAATGCACTCGTTACTGGCAGCAAGTAGAAGAGCAGTTAACCAACCTAGAGACTAAAATTGGTAAAGTAAAGCGAATCTACCATGAGTCTATTATGGTACATGGCGATGATGGCATGGAAGTTATGAAGGGCTTAAACTCAGATAGCCACAAAATTAGCAAAAGCAGATGCGAGAATGGGGCCATACTAGAAACAATCGAAGATGCAGAATTGCTGAAGGAAGTTGTAGATTGGCAGAGATGTCTTTTTCGTGGACTTACCAGTGAAAAGGTAGCAAGCACGATCTCTCAATTCTACTTTGATGCTTCAAAAGAACGATATAGACTTATGGCTGAGAAGATAAGTGAAACACTTGAAGATAATGAAGCTGGATTACTCTTCATTAGCGAAGGGAGCAGTTTGCAATACCCCGATGACATAGAGGTATTCAGCGTTTTCCCACCAGTACTGGATGAAATCCATCGCTGGCTTCGCGACCAAGCCACTAATATAGAGGAAGCAGAGGTAAAAGACACAGAAGAAGCAGAAGAGGTAAAAGACGCAAAAGTCGCAAAAGAAGTGAAAGACACAGAGAAAGCAGCCGAGGTAAAAGACGCAAAAGTCGCAAAAGAAGTTAAAGACGCCGAGAAAACAGCCGAGGTGAAAGACGTAAAAGTTGCAAAAGAAGTGAAAGACGCAGAGAAAGCAGCCGAGGTAAAAGACGTAAAAGTTGCAAAAGAGGTGAAAGACGCAGAGAAAGCAGCCGAGGTGAAAGACGTAAAAGTTGCAAAAGAAGTGAAAGACGCAGAGGAAGCAGAAGAGGTAAAAGACGCAAAAGTCGCAAAAGAAGTGAAAGACGCAGAGAAAGCAGCCGAGGTGAAAGACGCAAAAGTTGCAAAAGAAGTGAAAGACGCAGAGGAATAGTAGAGATGTCTTACCTGGGCAGTTTCGAATGGTTTAATTCTTCGCTGTGTCCGGAATGACAAATGATGATAGCTAAAGATTATCGGAAGAAATCTGGCAGACTGGATTCGAATTTGAGGCAGAATCGAATAGCCTTTTAGCATTTGGGGAAGTGATGAAGATAAGAAAGCCTGCTGTCGCAGGCATGTTTTATCCTGACACCACAGAAGAGCTTTCAGGACAGATCGAGCAGTGCTACGAGCATGAACTTGGTCCTGGAGCTATACCACGGGTAAATACTAACGGGCAAAGGAAAGTTGTTGCTCTCGTTATTCCTCACGCCGGCTACTTTTACTCTGGGCCAGTCGCAGCTTATGCATACAGGGAATTGGCTAATGATGGAATTCCTAATACAGTAGTGATACTTAGTCCTAACCATACCGGTTACGGTGCAGCAATCTCTGTATGGGCAAAAGGTGTCTGGAAGACACCGTTTGGAGATATCGAGATAGATGAGGAACTAGCCGCCAATATCCTAGGTGGAATAATCCAGGCTGATGAGACAGCTCATCTACATGAGCATAGCATTGAAGTACAGATTCCCTGGCTACAGTATCTATATAAAGAACAAATAAAGATCGTTCCCATAACTATGATGGTTCAAGATATGGTGATAGCTAAAAAAGTGGGTAATGCAATTTCACAAACTGGTAATGATATTGTAATTATAGCAAGTAGTGATTTCAGCCATTATGAACCTCAATCTACTGCTATAGAGAAAGATCGGATTATGATTGAAGCCATAATTAACCTGAATGAAGAGGAATTATATCAGCAGCGTAAATTCCTTAATAGCACAATGTGTGGTTTTGGGCCAGTAGCCTCAGCTATTGTAGCAGCTAAAGAAATGCAAGCAAAAGAGGCAACTTTACTGAAATATGCTACCAGCGGAGATGTCACCGGAGATTTTTCCAGTGTGGTCGGCTATGCTTCTATCGTTATAAAACGGTAAACATTTTATCTATACTATAGAGCTTATTATCTCACCTTTGATATCTTCGTCAATAGTAATGATACCAAAGGAACTCGAAGCTTCCCCCGGATTAAAAAATAGAATCCCATCAATCACCTTGTTCTGAGGCTCATGGGAATGCCCATAGACGATAACATCCACTCTATCCTGAGCAAAAACGCTCCTAACTTTTTCTTCTATTCCCCAGGGGGGACCCCATCCGTGAGTAATGCCAATCCTTTTATTTCCTATACTCATTACTTCCTTAGCCGCTAGTATCATTTTCAGCGTAACCGAATCCATATTTCCGTGAACTGCTTTCACTTCTCCTAACTGTTTTAACTCATCAAGCACTTCTTTGGTGGTAAAATCTCCAGCATGGACTATAAGATCAACACAGGAAAGAGAATTGATTAATTTCACAGGGAGACTTTTTACCGAACCTACATGAGTGTCAGAAAGCACAGCTATCTTCATGTTATTTATTATACCTAACGCTAACACACAAGGAGCAAGTAGACCTATAAGCCGAGTTCTGTACTCCTAAATGGAGCAGTGGCCATTCATCTAGCCCCAGTGTTACCACTGGGGTCAAGCGACCAACCCAAGGGCATCGGCCGAGCACCTTAAAACCTACACCCAAGAAAATCGCGATTTTCTTGGGTAGCTTCGCCCTTCTATTCGGTCTTGCTCCGGGCGGGGTTTGCCCAGCCAGTCAGTCACCTGACTGCTGGTGAGCTCTTACCTCACCATTTCACCCTTACCTAATTCCTGCTATCAGACGGAGAATAGGCGGTATGTTTCTGTGGCACTTTCCATAGGGTCACCCCTCCTGGGTGTTACCCAGCACCTTGCTCGGTGGAGCTCGGACTTTCCTCCCTGTGTTAACACAGAGCGACCACCCAGTCTACTTGCTCTAATTTCAGTTTATAGCTAATGAACGAGGATGTCAAATGATTTTGCATTTGACGTCAATGGCCTGTGTTATGTATTTATTGCACTATCTTATTTTATTATGTTACACTACGTTCTAGTTTCAGCATAGCAGGAAATTAGTAATATGATGGAAAGTGCTTTAATGAAGGAGCTTTTGGAAGCAGGCGCACATTTTGGTCATCATACCAGCTATTGGCATCCCAAAATGAAAGAATATATCTTTACCCAACGCAATCATATCCATATTATTGATTTGGAAAAAACAGTTACGCTGCTAAATAAATCATGCGTTTTTGTCCAAGACTTGATATCTAGTGGAAATTTAATTTTATTCGTAGGTACTAAAAAACAAGCTCAGCAGACAGTGGAAGAAGAAGCTAGAAAGTGTGGCATGTGTTATGTCAATCAAAGATGGTTAGGGGGGATGTTAACCAATTTTAGCACTATACAGGGTCGGATTGACCACCTGGTTCGTCTGGAGGACCGAAAACAAAAAGGTGAGTTTGAGCAATTAATTAAAAAGGAGAGGCTAAAAATAGAAAAGGAAGTCCTACGTTTAAACTCTCAGATGGGCGGTTTTAAAGAGATGACCACTCTTCCTGGGGCTATTTTTATTACTGACCCTATCAAGGATAAAATTGCACTAGCCGAAGCTAAAAAAATGAATATCCCGATAATAGCTATTGTAGACACTAATTGTAATCCTGAGAATATTGATTACCCCATTCCCGCTAATGATGACGCTATCAAAGCTATCAAGCTGATTTGTAGTAAGATAGCTGATGCCGTAATTGAAGGTAATAGGGTACAAATCCCTGAAGAAGGAGAAATTATTGAATTTGCCCCCAGTGAAGCTGAAGAGGAATTAGAAATTCTAGGCTCTTATACTTTTGAGCCAGAAAAGGATTAATTCGGAGTTAGTGAAATGAAGATTTCTACTCAAACTGTTAAAGAAGTGAGAAATAGAACCAGCGTTGGTTTTCTTGATTGTAAAAACGCTCTATCTGAAGCAAATGGAGATGTGGAAAAGGCAATTGAGATCCTGAGAAACCGCGGATTGGCAATTGCTGAAAAGAAAAGAGAAAATGTTGTAGCTGAAGGTATACTAGAATCCTATATTCATCATACTAAGAAGATAGGATCGTTAATTGAATTGAATTGTGAGACTGATTTTGTGGCTCATACTAATGAATTCAAAGAATTAGCTCGCGATCTAGCCATGCAAATAGCGGCTACAGCACCACAATATATTTCTCCTGATGAGATATCATCAGAAGGAAATCTAGAGCTACAGACCGTTTGTCTCCTTAGTCAGCCTTTTATCAAAGAGCCTGCTAAGAGTGTGCAGGAAATTATCAATGAGATAATAGCTCAAGTAGGGGAGAACATACAAGTGAAAAGGTTTGCTAGATTTGAGCTTGGTTGTTGAGCCTTTCATTCAATTTAACATAAATACTCCCCCTGAAAGGTTAGGTAGTGGCAATGATACCTGATGTGCTTACCGAATTAAACTCAAGGATGCAGAAGGTTGTAGACGGTTTTGTCAAAGAACTAGTTATTATTCGCACGGGACGAGCTACTCCAGCCATAGTAGAGGATATCGTGGTTAACTATCATGATGCTATGGTCCCACTTCACCAACTTGCTAGCGTATCTGCATCCGGAACTAACTTAATTGTAATTCAACCATGGGATCGCACTGCATTGAAGGAAATCGAAAAGGCTATTCTCAAGAGCGTTAATCTTAACCCTCAAAGTGATGGCAATGTAATCCGAGTAATAATTCCACCTCTAAGCGAGGAACGTCGGATAGAGCTAGCCAAGTTAGTATCTAAGAAAGTTGAAGAACGCCGTATTATGTTACGCAATATAAGGCGAGATGAAATTGAAAAACTGAGGCAGATGGAGAAAGGCAAAGAAATTTCGCAGGATCAGCTCAAGAGCGCCATTAAGGAAGTTGATAAACTCAATAATAACTTTATAGATAAAGTAACTGAGATAGGGCAGAATAAGGAACGAGAAATAAAGGAGGTATAGTAACCTCACGAATTCAATAACTAGTTCTTGTCAGGTAGTTGAGCATTAGCTGGCAAGTAGTGCAAAACTTTAGCGTCAGTAGATTTTCTTAGCCTTTTCCTTGGGAAAAGGCATTAGACTTTTTCACTAAGTGTCAAGAAGTAGTCGGACACTTTACTTTAAGATAAAACCGTGCTCAAGCAACGAGTCGTTACTGCTGCTATAGGCATACCTGTTATCGTTCTAGCCATTTGGTTTGGTGACCCCTGGTTTAGCTTTCTTATCGCTGTTGTAGCGGTAGGGGGTACTTTTGAGTTTTATCGTATGGGGCGAGGCGAAGGTGGAAACTACCCTCTGATTTATTTTGGCTTGTTATGGTCATTAGCGATTGTCCTAAGCCCTCTAAGCCTTCACTACCAAGCTATCAATTCTCTACCTATGATTATGGTTATCGCGATAGTGATCTCGCTGTTCCTTACTCTATTTCACTCACCGCGAGAAAGAGCTTTCCGTAATTGGGCATGGATAGCGGCTGGGGTTCTCTGTGTAGGATGGATGCTTAGTTACTGGTTGAATTTGCGCATTTTGGAAGACGGAAGAAATTGGGTATATTTAGCTATACTAACCATATTTGCCAATGACACCGGTGCTTTTTTTATTGGAAGGGAATGGGGAAAACATAGCCTGGCTCCCAACATAAGTCCTGGTAAAACTTGGGAAGGAGCAATAGGAGGCTTGGTAAGTGCTATTCTGGGTGCCATTATAGTAATGGCAATTCTCAACCTCATTTCTCCCTTCGCTCTTAAATACTGGCAAATTATACTTCTCGGCTTTCTTATCAGCCTCTTTGCTCAGCTTGGTGACTTGGTTGAATCCCTGCTCAAGCGCAATATGGGTGTGAAAGACTCAGGCAAGCTGCTGCCAGGACATGGTGGCATCCTTGACCGCTTCGATAGCTTCATCTTTGTTGGACCAGCAGTTTATTATTACATAGTTCTTGCTCTGTAGAAGAAATCGACCAATATCTCTGAGATTGTTTATTATGTCACCCCGAGCGCTAGCGAAGGGTCTAGATTCTTCGCTTTGCTCAGAATGACAGGAGGAGTTGCTAAACAAGCGCTATAATATCTCCGGTTCTTGCCAAGCGAATAAGGATATGAAAAGAATAGCTCTTCTCGGTTCTACAGGTTCCATAGGACAACAGGTCCTGGATGTCATCCGTTCCTTCCCTGACGAATTTAAGGTAATAGGGATGGCGGGGGGGAAGAATTCAGAGCTTCTTGGTAAGCAAATTATGGAGTTCCAGCCTAAGATGTTTTATTCCTCAGTCAAGCCTGGTTTCAGCTATGAAGGGCGAATTGTATCTATGGAGGGAATAGCCAGTCATACCGATGTCGATCTTGTTATTGTCGCTACATCAGGTAAGGCGGGTCTAAGCCCTACACTGGCAGCCATAAAGGCAGGTAAAACATTAGCATTAGCTAATAAAGAGGTGCTAGTCATGGCTGGGGAAATTATCAGCAAGGAAGCTGATTCGCACGAGTGTAAAATTTTACCTCTTGATAGCGAACATAGTGCTATCTGGCAATGTTTGCGGGGAGAGGAAACTAAGGCGAAGCGTCTCTTTTTAACCGCTTCTGGGGGGCCTTTTTATGACTATTCCCCATCGCAGTTAGAGAAGGTGACCATCGAGCAGGCTTTGTATCATCCGGTGTGGAGTATGGGGAAAAAGGTGACGATTGATTCCGCTACTCTTATGAATAAAGGACTGGAGGTTATTGAAGCACACTGGTTTTTCGCTATTCCGTTGGAGGATATTGAAGTGTTGGTTCACCCCCAGTGCATTGTTCATTCCCTGGCGGAGTTTGCCGATGGTTGTATGAAGGCTCAGCTTAGCATGCCCGATATGAGGCTGCCTATCCAGTATGCTCTCACTTATCCACAACGTTTGTCTAATTCGCAATTGCCTTGTCTTGATTGGAGCAAAATCCAGAATCTGGACTTTAAGCCGGTAGATTACGACAAATTCCCCTGCCTTAAGTTAACATTAGATGCTGGTAAATCAGGGGGGACATATCCTGCGGTGCTCTGTGCTGCTGATGAAATAGCTGTGGAGCTTTTCTTAAACAGGAAAATAGGTTTCACCGATATAGCAAAGATAGTGCAAATGACGCTGGAGCAACATCAGAGCATCGCTCAGCCATCGCTGGAAGAAATTCTGGCCGCCGATACCTGGGCCAGAGAGTATGCTGCCTCAGTGCAAACCTCTCTCCATTAAGCTATAATCAGTAGCACCGAGATTTATCTCCGGTGAGAGAGGAATAAGAAATGGGTATTGCCCTTATTGTTATTATCTTTGTTGCTTGCCTTTTCGTTACTATCCTGCTTCATGAGCTGGGACATTTTGTAACTGCCAAACGTTCTGGAGTGAAGATAGAAGAATTTGGCATAGGTTTTCCACCGCGGATCTTTAGCACCAAACGTGGTGAGACAGTATATTCGATTAACGCTATACCTGTTGGCGCTTTTGTCAAACCTGCCGGGGAAAACGATCCTACTATACCTCGCAGTTTAGCCGGCAAAGGTCCCTGGACCAGATTAAAAATCTACGCTGCTGGCCCATTGGTCAACGTTTTTCTTGCTTTTATCTTCCTCTCCGCTTTCTTCATGCTACCCACAAGCGTGGTGGCAGCCGATGGAGTTATGGTTAATTCCGTAATGGAGAACTCGCCTGCTGAAGTAGCTGGCATAAAGTCTGGAGATATAATACTGGAGGTGGATGGCAAGCCTGTCCATACATGGGGGGATATACAAAGGATAATAAACGCTGAGAAGGAAGGAGAGGAGATAGCTCTGGTTGTGCAAAGAGACAGTATACAGGAGGAATATAGTTTGCAGCCTTGGTTTGATGCCACGTTGCAACGGTGGACAATAGGCATTTTACTGTGCTGGAATATTGTGAGTCATGTCGGAAACAACTCACCTGCTTATAAAGCTGGCATCAGACCAGGAGATACCATTATGGGTATCAATGGGAAACCTGTATATAACGAAGAGAGCATGTCTGCTGCTTTGCAATCTAGCGGAGTGGGAGAAGAAATACACCTATCTCTGTACCGGGGGGAAGAAAAGATTTCAGCCAGCATGATTAATCTTTTTACTGACAAGGTGGGACAGTCTGCTTTAGAGGCAATGGGCATTAAAATGCACTGGGTGGAGGGAACTCATATCGAGAAAAAACAGCTTCCTGTATGGAAAGCTGCCTATCTGGGAGGCAGCTATATTATTAACTTTCCTGCCTTAATCATTGAATCTATTCCCTTGATTAAGGCAGAACCAGACAAAGCATTGGTGGGACCTATAGGTGCTGGGCAGCTTACTGTTGAGATAGTGAATTTAATGGGATTAGGCAATATGTTGTTTATGGCCGGCATCATTAGCATGGGATTGGCATTATTCAACTTTATCCCCATTCCTCCTCTAGACGGAGGAGGAATGCTTGTGGCGTTTATCGAGGGAGTCAGGCGTGGCAAACGCCTTTCCGCCCAGGCAATGCGATTGGCCTATACTATAGGCACTGCTTTACTAATTACTCTGGCTGTAGTCATAACTTTCAATGACATCTTCCGCCTTATCGGTGGAGAAAGCTTTATGTGATGACCCAACAGCGAACTTCAAT
Source organism: Chloroflexota bacterium (assembly GCA_034190625.1). Lineage (GTDB taxonomy): Bacteria > Chloroflexota > Dehalococcoidia > GIF9 > AB-539-J10 > CG2-30-46-9. The sequence goes on along the minus strand of JAXHSX010000030.1, from coordinate 2,806 downwards.
ACCTTTAAGGATTGGTGGCATAACCGTGGGCGGTGATGCCCCGGTTATAGTCCAGTCTATGACCAAGACTGATACTCGTAAAATTTCCGCCACTGTAAATCAGATTAAAGAGCTCGAAGATTGCGGTTGTGAGATCGTGCGAATAGCTGTGCCAGACAATGAAGCAGTTGAGGCTATTCCCGCGATAAAGAAGGAAGTGTCCCTACCGCTCATCGCTGATATACATTTTGATTACCGTTTAGCTCTGGCTGCCTTACAAGCTGGTATCGACGGACTCCGTATCAATCCTGGCAATATGGGAAATAGGGAACAACTTACCGGAATAATGACTGCTGCCAGAGAAAGGGAAATACCTATCCGTGTCGGAGTTAATGCTGGTAGTTTACCGCCGAACTTTAAACCTAACCTTCCCCTGGCTGAACGCATGGTAGATATGGCAATAGAGCAGATAAGATTCATGGAGAGCCTGAATTTTAATTTAATTAAGGTTGCCATTAAAGCTTTTGACGTGCCTACTACTATTCAGGCTTATCAAATGATTGCCGATAAAATATCATATCCATTGCATTTAGGCATCACCGAAGCTGGGCTTCCCCGGGCTGGAGCTATACGGAGCGCTATCGGAATCGGGATACTTCTTTATCAAGGGATCGGCGATACCATTCGTGTTTCTCTCAGTGCTCATCCTTGCGAAGAAGTATTTGTTGCCTATGAAATCTTGAAGACTCTGGGGCTGCGCCAGCGAGGACCAACGCTGGTAAGCTGCCCATCCTGCGGTCGAGCTGAGGTGGACATCGTTGCTTTAGCCGAAGCTGTAGACAAGCGCCTTAAAATGATAAGCACGCCTGTTAAAGTGGCGGTCATGGGTTGTATAGTCAATGGGCCAGGCGAGGCTAAAGACGCTGACGTGGGCATCGCCTGCGGCAAGTGCAGAGGCGCTATATTCAGAAAAGGAGAGGTGGTAGGCACAGTAAGCGAGGAGAATTTCCTGGAGGCGCTGATGGCAGAGATAGAGAAAGTATAGCTATGGCAGAAGAAAAAGAAAAGCCTCTTACTCGTGAAGATGTGCTCAGGCTGATAGAGGAAAACGGTGGTAAAGCCGAAGGGCTTGATCTTTCAGAACAGACTTTTGTGGGAGCGATAGACCTTTCGGACTTAGACCTTCACGGGATTATCCTTAAGGACGCGAGATTTCCTACGCACTTTGAGGGTTGCCAACTGGTGGGAGCTAAATTTGACGGGTCTAACCTTAATAGAGCCGACCTTCGTAGCATTAACCTTCAATATGCTCAGTTTAGAATGCTCAACAACCAACCCACATATTTACAAGCTGCTGACCTGAGAGGTTCACTCTTGTTAAATACTAATTTTCAAGGTGCAGACCTTACAGGCGCGGAATTTGGAGATCTAGCAAAAGCAGGAGGATATCCGGCAGCAATGTTGGATTATACTGACCTGCGGGGGGCAAAGCTATTTCGTGCAAACTTTAAGGGCTGCTATTTTTACGGCACTAAACTTGAGGGGGCCATTATTCGTGGTACTGATATTTTAGACGCTAATTTGGAGGAAGCTGATTGGGGCAGCTATAAAATTGGGGATGAAAAAGGCGGTGACTTTTACTCAGCAATACACTATTATCGGCGACTTAGAACATGGTACACCAACGCTGGTATGTATGATGTTGCCGGTAAATTCTTCTATAGGGAGATGGAAGCAAGAAGGAAATCCCGGCGTTGGAAAGCCGAACCCCACTTAAAGCTCTGGGACTGGATTTTGAGACTACTCTGCGGTTATGGGGAAGCGTGGTGGAGGGTTATTATATGGGCCATTGTAGCTGTATTTGGCTTAGCCCTGATTTACTTTGCCATCGGAACGCTAACGCCAAACACTTTCTTGAACAGCCTGTACTACAGCACTGTCTCTTTCACTGCTTTAGGCTATGGTAGCTGGGCGCCACAGCCAACGGGCTGGGTGAAGGGGCTTGGAGCTTTTGAAGCCTTCGTGGGAGTTTTTACGATGGCACTATTTCTGGTAACCTTTACCAGAAAAATGACTAGATGATTTGAGGTGAATTAAGAATGCGTTTTTCTAAACTTTTTGGTAAGACTTTGCGAGAGGCACCTTCAGAGGCAGAGGGCATAAGCCATCAACTGCTGCTCCGTGCGGGCATGATTGCTCAGGAAGCTGCTGGCATTTACTCTTACCTGCCTTTGGGCTGGCGAGTGCTGAGGAAAATAGAAAATATAATCCGGGAGGAAATGGACGGAGTCGGAGGGCAGGAGTTGTCTTTACCAGTGCTGCAGCCTTTTGAACTCTGGCTTAAATCTGGGCGATATACTTCCTTTGGCAAATCTTTATTTACTTTGACTGACCGTAGGGAGCACATGTTGGCTTTGGGTCCCACTCATGAGGAAGTTATCACTGACCTTGTTCATAAACATGTACAAAGCTATCGTGATCTTCCCCTGCTTCTCTACCAGATACAGACCAAGCTTCGCGATGAGCCCCGACCTCGCGGTGGATTACTGCGAGTTCGTGAGTTTATTATGAAGGACCTTTATAGCTTCGATGTTGACGAAGCTGGACTGGATGCAAGCTATCAAAAAATGGTGCAGGCTTATAAAAACATCTACGCTCGTCTCGAATTGCCTGTTATGGTGGTAGATGCTGACAGCGGTGCCATAGGAGGTAAAGAATCTAACGAGTTTATGGTTATCACCGAAAGCGGCGAGGACGAGATTATTTGTTGTTCTGCCTGTGGCTATGCTGCCAATGCTGAGAAAGCTCAAAGCGCCAAGACTGTTCT
>JAXHSX010000003.1:0-16908 GCA_034190625.1 Chloroflexota bacterium | reverse complement strand
ATTTTCCCTTAACAATTAGATGGTAACACGTATATTGATATTTTATATAGCATATAGCTCAAAGAGCATTGGGAGCTCTCTTTTGAGTAACATCCATAAAATTTTATTTATTTGACAAATATTTTGCGCTATGTTAAATTGAAAACTCTTGGTGTCTACTAAAGGCAAAAGATTAGAGAAGTAGAAAGAGCCGGCTGGTTAAAGGTCGGGCGTGATTCTCCTAAAAGTAGGCCGGCGTATAACCAGGTGGCTTTTGCTTGTCTAGATATAGAAAAGGAGTGTATATAGATGCCAACAGTTAGTCAACTTGTTTTTAAAGGGCGAAAGAGGCGTAAAAAGCGAGTTAAAGGCCCGGCATTAAGTATTACTTACAATGCGATGAAAAGCGAAACTAAGTGGACTGGGGGCTCACCTCAAAAAAGGGGTGTTTGTATTCAAGTCAAAACTGTAACGCCGAAAAAACCTAATTCGGCACTACGTAAAGTCGCCAAAGTACGGCTAACAAATGGTATGGAGGTAAATGCCTATATCCCAGGGGAAGGGCATAATTTACAAGAACACTCAGTAGTTTTGATTCGTGGTGGTAGAGTTAAAGATGTACCTGGAATTCGATATCATATTATCCGAGGGACCCTAGATACTGAGGGCGTAGTTGATCGAAGGCGAAGTCGCAGTAAATATGGAGCTAAGCGGCCGGAGAAAAAGGGTAAGGAGTAACAAGAGATTAAATGCCAAGAAAAGCTAAGAAGTCAGTGAAGAGAGTAGTGTCCCCGGAAGCTAAATATGGGAGTGTCACTGTGGCTAAGTTTATTAATAAGATTATGTTGCGGGGTCAGAAAGCTACTGCTGAGCGTATTGTTTATAATGCCTTGCAGATAGCCAGTGGACAGCTAGAGAAAGAGCCTATGGATGTTTTAGAGCAGGCAATCAGAAACGCTACGCCGCTCCTTATGGTTAGGTCTCGCCGTGTAGGAGGTGCTACTTATCAAGTTCCCCTAGAGGTAGAAGCAGAGCGTGGGCAAAAATTAGCCATGCGTTGGATCATCAGTTCAGTGCGAGGTCGAAGCGGCAAATCTATGGCAGAAAAACTTGCCGATGAGTTAATTGATGCCTTTCAGGGTCGGGGGGTGACAATCAAGAAGCGTGAGGATGTCCACAAGATGGCCCAGGCTAATAAGGCGTTTGCCCATTTCCGTTGGTAAGGAACAACAGTGAAAGCAGTACTTGAGATTAAGGATAAACAAATGTCGCGAACTTTTCCTTTGGAGAAGATACGAAATATAGGGATTATTGCTCATATAGATGCTGGCAAGACGACAACTACGGAAGCACTTCTTTATCATACAGGACGCACCTATAAAATAGGGAGTGTAGATGAAGGAACGGCAGTAATGGATTGGATGCAGCAGGAGAGAGAGCGAGGAATTACCATCACGGCGGCTGCTACTGCTTGTTCTTGGCACGACTACCGTATAAATATAATCGATACTCCAGGGCATGTAGATTTTACCGCCGAAGTTGAGCGCAGCCTTCGAGTTTTAGACGGTGGTGTGGTAATTTTTGATGGTGTCGCCGGGGTAGAAGCTCAATCCGAGGCTGTATGGCGCCAGGCGGATAGATATCACATAGCCAGAATTTGTTTTGTCAATAAGATGGATAGGATGGGCGCTGATTTTTACTACACTATTTCTACAATTAAAAAGCGATTGAGAGGACTACCGTTGCTGATACAACTCCCGCTGGGTTCTGAGAATCTTTTTCAGGGCGTCATAGACCTTGTGGAGCAAAAGGCTCTAGTTTTTCCGTATGGCATTGATACCATGCCAATAGAGGAGCCTGTGCCAAGGAATGCCTTAGATATAGTAAAGACTTATCGCCAAGAATTGATAGAAAAACTAGCTGAGAACGATGAGCGAATTATGTCGATGTATCTTGAAGAAAAAGATATCACTATTTCTGAGCTGAAGGCAGCTATAAGGAGGCTGACGGTTTCCAATAAGGTAGTGCCAGTTCTATGTGGTAGTACTTTGAGAGGTAAAGGAGTTCAACCTCTACTTGACGCCATTGTGGATTATCTCCCTGCGCCTCTTGATGTCCCCCCAGTAAGCGCTAAAAATCTCAAAGGAGATGTAGAAGTCTTTCGTCAGCCCCGCGATGATGAACCTTTCTCAGCTCTGGCGTTCAAGACAGTTTCTGACCCGTTTATGGGGAGGTTGACTTATATCCGTGTCTACTCAGGAGTAATACGTGCTGGAGCACAGGTATTTAATTCCACTACAGGTGAAAAGGAGCGGCTAGGTAAATTATATATAATGCATGCTAATCGTCGTGAAGAGATGGAGTATGCTGATACTGGAAGCATTGTAGCTACCGTAGGGCTTAAGAAAACGTCAACAGGAGACACTCTTTGTGAAACCTCCCATCCTGTACTTTTTCAAGCCATACGATTTGCCGAGCCTGTGGTTTCTATGGTGATCGAGCCTAAGACTAAGGTGGATCAAGATAAGTTGGATGATGCTCTGGGTAAGCTCATTGTTGAGGATCCCACTTTCAAAGTCAATTATGACCAGGAAACAGGTCAAACAATCATTTCTGGAATGGGTGAACTCCATCTCGACGTAATGGTAGAGCGGATGTTTCGTGAATTTGATGTAAAGGTGAATGTTGGGAAGCCCCAGGTGGCGTATAAAGAAACGATTACCATTCCAGTAGAATCTGAAGGCAGGTTTATCCGTCAGTCCGGAGGCAAAGGACAGTATGGGCATGTCTGGCTCAAACTTGAGCCTAACGAGCGAGGCAAAGGATTCGAGTTTGTGGAGCAGATTCGAGGCGGAGCTATACCTAAGCAATTTGTTTCGGCAGTAGAAACCGGTACCAAGTCAGCTATGCAGAGTGGAAGACTTGCGGGTTATCCTGTAGTGGACATTAAAGTGACTTTATACGATGGTAGCTACCATGAAGTTGATTCCTCGGATTTGGCTTTCAGAATGGCGGCTTCTTTAGCCATTAAGGAAGGATTAATAAAGGCTAGACCCATACCTCTTGAACCAATTATGGAAATGGAAATAGTGACTCCAGATCAATTTCTAGGAGATATCGTAGGAAATCTGAACTCTCGCAGAGCTAATATTGAAAATATTGAGAGGCATGAGGATTTCTTTATTATTCGTTGTTTTATTCCTTTAGCAGAAACATTCGGGTTTGCTAGCGATTTAAGGTCACTCAGTCAGGGAAGAGCAAGTTACACTATGCAGTTTAATAGCTATAAAGAATTGCCAGCTGATTTGGCTGAGAAGATTGCGGGGCGAGGTTTTCTCCCAAGTAGGGGAGGATAAGCGATGGAGCAAAAAGTTCGCGTTAAGGTTAAAGCTTTTGACCACAGGTTGCTTGACCAGGCAGTAAAGCAAATAGTGGAGTCTGTGGAGCGTACTGGGGCCGTGGTTGTTGGTCCAGTACCTTTGCCCACTCGCATCGAAAAATTTTGTGTTACCCGATCTCCTAACGTTGATAAGGATTCTAGAGAGCAGTTTGAAATCCGCACTCACAAAAGGTTGATTGATATCTTACAACCGAATCCTAAGACGATTACTGCTTTGACTCAACTTAATTTGGCGTCTGGAGTGGAAATAGATATTAAGTTATAAGAGTTTTAGATGATAGGTGTTATTGGTAAAAAATTAGGCATGACTCAGTTCTTGCAGGAGAACGGAGAGTTGGTGGGGGTAACTGTCATAAAAGCGGGACCCTGTGTGGTAACACAGGTGAAGGACCAAGCGAAAGATGGTTATGATGCCGTCCAGTTGGGTTTTGAAGAGATTAAGAATCTCAACGCCCCGGAAAGCGGGCATCTTAGAGATTTGGGTAAGTTTCGTTATTTACGTGAATTCAGGACTAAAGATGTTGAATCGATCAAACGCGGCGACAGAATAGATGTTAACTTCTTCAAACTAGGTGATCCTGTGGATATAATTGGTTTTTCTAAAGGTAAGGGCTTTGCTGGTGTAGTAAAGCGCTACCATTTTGCCGGGGGCCCCAAGACTCATGGACAATCTGATCGCCATCGTGCTCCCGGATCAATTGGAGCCACAACATTTCCTGGTCGTGTATTTAAAGGTAAGCATATGGCAGGACATATGGGAAATGAAAGAGTGACAATACGCAATCTCCAGGTGGTCTACACTGAGCCAAGTCGTAACCTGCTGTTGTTAAAGGGAGCAGTACCTGGAGCCGATGGAGGAGCCCTGATTATCAGGAAGGCAAAGGCATAAAATGCAAGTTCCAGTTCATAGTTTATTAGGTGAAGTTGCTGGTCAAGTGGAGATTAGCGAGGGCATTTTCGCTATCCCATTCAACGAAGCGGTAGTTTACCAGGCGATGGTAAGGCAGCTAGCTAATAAACGACAAGGCACTGCATCAACGAAGGTCAGGGGTGAAGTAAGAGGCAGCACAAGGAAGCTTTACTCGCAGAAACACACTGGAAGAGCACGAAGGGGAGATATAAGGTCACCCATCCTCAGGGGAGGTGGAGTAACTTTTGGCCCTAGACCGCGCTGCTACCGACAATCAATACCTAAGAAGATGAGGCGTTTAGCGATAAAATGTCTACTTTCTGCCAAAGTACAAGAGGGTAATATAAAAGTGGTGGAGGATTTTGATTTTCCACAGCCAAAAACGAAAAATATAATTAACCTTTTATCAGTACTTGGTGTCAATTCTTCTGCTTTGCTTCTTACTCCCTATTCCATGCCCAATATAGTCAAATCGGCTAGCAATGTAGATAGTATTAAGGTTATGCCTTCGACTCTAACTAACGTATTAGATTTACTTTCTTATGAAACATTAATATGCACCGCATCGGCGATAAATGTCATAGAAAAGATTTGGGGGAAAAAGACTATTCATCATGCATCTATATGAAGTATTACGGTGTCCTTTGGTTACCGAGAAGGCTACTTTGCTTCAGGAAGGAAGCAAATATACCTTTCAAGTAGCTAACAAGACTAACAAGCTTCAGATCAAGGAGGCGGTGGAGAGAGCTTTTAAAGTAAAAGTGTCTAGAGTCAATGTCATGACTATGACGGGAAAAACAAAGAGGATGGGACGGAGAGAAGTAACCAGTCCCTCGTGGAAGAAAGCGATAGTTACTCTGGAACCGGGATATAAAATAACTTTATTTGAAGGTGTATAAATATCATTACAAGCAAAGCGAAGCAATCTCAGTTGGAGCCGGGTAAAGGGAATCTTACTGACACCTATCCTTTATCTTGCGAGGGACAGGATAGAGGTAACCCTTGTCTACCTCGTCCCTTATCTGGCGAGAGATGTGAGGTGAGAATTGGGTTCAGTTCTTAAATGGAGAAGAAAAAAAATATCCAAGCATAAATATAGAAAGCGTTTGAAGAAAACTCGCTGGCAAAGGAAGCATCCTTAGAGTGAGAAATAGGAGTAATAAATAATGGTACTGAAGACTTATAAACCGACTTCTCCAGGAAGGAGACTTATGTCATGTGCCACTTTTGAAGAGATTACTAAAGTGGGTCCAGAGAAGTCGTTGCTTGTGCCATTGAAGAAGAAAGCAGGACGTAACAATAGGGGTGTAATAACAGTGCGACATCGGGGTGGTGGAAATAAGCGTAAGCTTCGCATTATTGATTTCAAAAGGGATAAGATTGGTATTCCTGGAAAGATAGCTTCAATTGAATATGATCCTAACCGGGGAGCTCGCATTGCATTGGTCAATTATGCCGATGGAGAGAAACGCTATATTCTTGCGCCTTTAGGTATAGGTGTTGGGGATGTGGTAAAAGCAGGTGAAAGCGTAGAGATAAAGCCGGGGAATGCTTTATCCTTGGCTTCTATCCCTACAGGCACTTTAGTCCACAATATTGAATTTGTGCCTGGAAAAGCGGGACAGGTTGTTCACAGTGCTGGAACTGCTGCCCAAATCATGAGTAAAGAGAGTAATTATGCCATACTTAAATTACCCTCAGGAGAGTTACGGAAGTTCCATCTCAAGTGCTGGGCTACTATTGGACAAATAGGTAACGTTGAGCATGAAAATATTATATTGGGTAAAGCTGGTCGTAAGAGGTGGTTAGGCTCGCGTCCTGAAGTTCGAGGTTCTGCTATGACCCCTCGCGATCATCCACATGGGGGTGGTGAAGGGAGAAGTCCAAGAGGGATGCCTCCTAAAACTCCTTGGGGCAAACCAGCTTTGGGACGTAAGACACGGAAGCCTAATAAGGTGTCAAATAAATTCATTGTGGGACGGAGAAAGTAGAATGTCACGATCGACTAAGAAAGGTCCCTTCTGCGATGCCAAGTTAGTTGGGAGAATAGAGGCACTCAATCGCTCCAAGGAGAAGACGGTAATAAAGACTTGGTCTCGTGCCTCCACTATTTTGCCTCAAATGGTGGGTCATACTATTGCTGTGCATAATGGAAGAACGCATATACCTGTCTTTATTACAGAGAATATGGTGGGATGTAAACTAGCGGAGTTTGCTCCTACTCGAACATTCAGAGGGCATATTACCAAGGCTCAGGTAAGCGTGAAGAAAAGAAAAAGCTAAAACGTTATGAAGGTGAAGGCAGTAGCTAAAGATGTTGGTATCTCACCGCAAAAAGTTCGTTCGGTGGTAGATATGGTTAGAGGTAAAAAGGTGAATGAAGCTCTAGTTATTCTCAGCTTTATCCCGAGGCCAGCAGCCAAAGCTTTATCCAAGGTGATAAAATCGGCAGCAGCTAATGCTGAGAATAATTTCCAAATGTCTCCTGACGATCTTGAGATTGTTGCTATCTTTGCTGGTAAGGGACATACTTTAAAAAGATACAGGCCAAAATCTAGAGGACGTATAAGCCCTATATTGAAACGATCTAGTCATATTACCGTTTTTGTTGAGGAGGGAAAATAACTTTGGGACAAAAAGTTCACCCTATTGGCTTCAGGCTGGGCATCACCCGGAATTGGGATGCGAAGTGGTATGCCGAAAGGAAGAATTATACTTCTCTGTTACAGCAAGACTTGAAGTTGCATAAGTTTATTGAGACGAAATCTCGTGAAGGAGCCATTGCTCGAGTAGAAATTGAACGAACGGGAAATGAGATAAATGTAACCATTTACGCAGCTCGCCCCGGCATTTTGATCGGAAGGGGAGGGCAAAGTGTAGAAGCTTTAAGAGCTCGGTTAGAGAAAGATAGTGGAGAAAGGGTCAGATTGACTATCAAAGAAGCTGGCATACCTCAACTCCAGGCTTGTCTGGTAGCGCAGAACTTAGCTGGACGAATAGAGAGTGGTGTACCTTATCGCCGTGTAATGAGACAGACAGCCTCTCGAACTTTAGAGGCTGGTGCTAAAGGAATAAAAATAAGATGCAGTGGTAGGCTTGGCGGGGCTGAAATTGCCCGAACAGAGGCAATTCATCAAGGTCGGATGCCTTTACATACACTGCGTGCCGATATTGACTACGGATTTGTTGAAGCCCATACTATTATGGGCCGTATTGGGATTAAAGTCTGGATTTACAAAGGTGATATCCTTCCAGAAAGGAGTCAACAGAGTGTTACAGCCGAAGCGAGTGAAGTATCGCAAGGTTCATAGAGGGCGATTGAAAGGAAAGGCTAACCGGGGGAATTTTGTCGCCTTTGGCGAGTTTGGTATGAGAGCTGAAGAATCTGCTTGGATAACGGCGAGACAAATCGAAGCTGCTCGTCGTGCCTTTTTACGCTATTTACGGCGTGGTGGCAAGTTATGGATACGTGTCTTTCCAGATAAAGTTGTGACTAAGAAACCTGCTGAGACGAGGATGGGAGGTGGAAAAGGATCTCCTGACCATTGGGTAGCTGTGGTGAAACGAGGCAGAATTATCTTCGAGCTGAGTGGTATAAGAGAAGATATAGCACGGAAGGCAATACATCTTGCTTCATATAAACTCCCTATTGCCATCAGCGTAGTCACTAGAGAGGGATATAAAAGTGAAGATTGAAGAGATTCGGACTCTTGGTGATGAAGAGCTATGGGTAAAGTTGGAGGAGGCTCATGAAGAGCTTTTGAACCTTCGTTTTCGTCTTGTTACGAGGCAGTTGGTAAATCATCGTGAAATACCTAAGGTGAAGAGAAAGATCGCTAGAATAAAGACTATTTTACGGGAAAGGGAACTCGGTATAGCGTGAAAGATATGGGAAAGAGAAAAGTTAGAATTGGTCGAGTGGTGAGTGACAAGATGGATAAGACAGTAGTTGTGGCAGTGAAAACTTCTAGGTCTCACCCACTCTATAAAAAAACTATCAGAAAGGTTAAAAAATATAAATCTCATGATGAGAATAATGCTTGCTGTATCGGGGATGAAGTGAAGATTATGGAGTCTCGCCCATTATCTAAGGAAAAAAGGTGGCGAGTAGTGGAGATATTAACTAAAGGACGTAGCGTCACTTCTGCCGAGGTGATGGATTCGAGCTATGATGAGGATAATAAGGCTACAAATGAGACGAATAACCTGACGGTGTGAGAATATGATTCAGAATAACACTAGGCTCAAAATAGCGGATAATACCGGTGCTAAGCAGATTATGTGTATCGGTATACCGGGTGGGACGAGAAAGAGATATGCCCGTGTAGGTGATATAATTGTTGCTACGGTGAAAAGAGCTGCGCCTCATGGAATGGTTAAAAATGGAGAGATAGTCAAAGCAGTGATTGTGCGTGTAGCCAAGCCTTATCGGCGTTTTGATGGCTCTTATATAAGGTTCGATGATAACGCTGCCGTTATTCTTGGAGAAAAAAATAATCCCAAAGGGAGCCGCATTTTTGGGCCAGTGGCTCGGGAGCTAAGAGATAAAAAATTCACCAAGATAATTTCTCTGGCTCCACAGGTGTTCTGATATGAAGGTTAGAAAAAACGATACTGTTGTTATACTTTCTGGTAAGGACAAAAAGAGGAGGGGAAAGATACGGCGTGCCTTTCCTAAAGATAATAAGGTTTTAGTGGAAGGAATCAATATGATTAAACGTCATTCTCGAGCTCAGAGGACAGCACGGCAAGCTGGTATCATTGAGCTCGAAGCTCCAATCCATGTATCAAAAGTAATGCTGATATGCAATAAATGTGGTAAACCTACAAGGATTAACTCCCAGTTTCTTGAGGGTGGCAAAAGGGTCAGAGTTTGTCATCGTTGCGGGGAAGTGGTAGATTAGGGAGAACTATGGTAGCTAGATTAAAGGAGAAATATTTTACAGAAGCGGTTCCCCAACTTCAGGAGAAGTTGGGTTATACCAGTGTAATGCAAATACCCAGGCTTGAAAAGATAGTGCTTAATATTGGCTTGGGCGAGGCAATACAAAATCCCAAAGCTCTCGAAATGGCAGGGAAAGACTTAGCTGCAATATCGGGACAACGCACGGTGATTACCAAGGCGAAGAGGTCAATTGCCGCTTTCAAGATAAAAGAAGGAATGCCTGTTGGAATGATGGTGACATTGCGAGGTAAAAGGATGTATGATTTTTTGGATAAATTAATTAGTATCGTCTTACCGCGCTTCCGTGACTTTCGGGGATTATCACCAGACTCATTTGATGCACAAGGGAATTACAATATAGGTATAAGAGAGCAGATAGCCTTTCCTGAGGTTAATTATGATACGGTAGATAAGGTGCGGGGGCTTCAGGCAACCGTAGTTACTACAGCTAAAAATCGTGAGGAAGCCAGGAGTTTACTGGAACTTCTGGGCATGCCTTTCAAGAAGGATTAACATGGCAAAGAAATCTATGATTGTAAAATCGCAACGACCACCTAAGTATAAGGTACAGCAACATAATCGTTGCCAGCTGTGTGGTCGCCCACGTGCGTATATGAGAAAATTTGGCTTATGCCGTATTTGTTTTCGCAAACTCGCTTTAACTGGTATAATCCCAGGGGTAAGAAAATCAAGCTGGTAAGGATGGTATCAAAATTAGAAGTCGAAGGTTAAGAATCAAACTGGTGTCTCAAAATGCAGAGCATTTTGAGTGTTGTACCGTATTTTTACGTTTTTAAGTTTTATGGATCCCATTGCTGATATGTTGACTCGTATAAGAAATGCCGTAATGGCAAGGCATGATGAGGTTCTTATACCTTTATCAAAGACGAAACTCTCGATTGCCAGGATACTTAAGCAGGAAGGGTTTATTAGCGATTGTGAAGTAGTAAAGGGCAAACCGCAGTCAATGATAAGGATTCGCCTCAAATATCTAGATGGGCAATCGGCAGTATTGGGGTTGGAAAGGGTAAGTAAGCCGGGCTTAAGAGTATACGTGGAACGTCGTGAAATCCCACGTGTCTATGGAGGATTAGGAATAGCTATATTATCTACGTCCAAAGGGCTTATGACTGGTCAAGAAGCTTGGCGTAATCATACTGGTGGTGAGTTTTTATGTCGTTTATGGTGATTTGAAAGAAAACCAAAATGAAGAACTCAGAAAAGAATTTTTTATCTTTGAATTTTAAGGAGTAGTAGGTTATGTCTCATATTGGTCGTCTTCCTATTCTCATTCCTCAAGATGTTGAGGTAGAGATTGAAGGAAGTGAAGTCACGGTAAAAGGAAGCAGGGGACAACTGTCTCGCTGTTTCCATCCCGATATTTCCATTGTTTTGCAGGATGGGAAATTGACGGTCACTCGACCTAGCGATAATAGAGTTCACCGTGCTTTGCATGGACTCACCAGAAGCCTTTTGGCTAATATGGTTGAAGGTGTAAGCAAAGGATTTGAGAAGATTTTGGAGATAAATGGTGTGGGATATAGAGCACAAAAAGTAGACGATAAATTGTTGCTTCAGGTAGGGTATACTAACACAATAGAATCCTCACCGTTGCCAGGCGTAGATGTAAGTGTTGAGGGTACGAATCGTATCCATGTCTCCGGTATTGATAAGGAAGCTGTTGGCCAAGTAGCGGCTAGAATTCGAGCTATAAGGCCTGCTGATCATTACAAAGGTAAAGGAATCAAATATACTGATGAGAAACTTCGTCTTAGGCCAGGTAAGTCAGCTAAAGCACTGGCTAAGAGATAGTTCGTGATGAGAAATGGCTAAGATAAACGCAAAGTTAATGCAAAAAATACGGCATAGACGTGTAAGAAAAAAAGTGGTGGGATTATCGTCACGGCCTCGATTGAACGTGTACAGAAGTTTGAATCACATTTATGTGCAACTCATTGATGATGCTCAAGGACATACCTTGGCTGCCATGAGTACTGTTGACCCCGAAGTGAGAAATAAGATTGATGGTATGTCGAAGACAGAGAAAGCTAAAATAGTGGGAACTTTGCTCGCTGAGAAAGCGCTAAATAAGGGAATAAAAGAAGTTGTTTTTGATCGTGGTGGGTACAAGTATCATGGCAGGATTAAAGCTTTGGCTGAAGCTGCCAGGCAAGCAGGGTTGGAGTTATGAAAGCAGTTAAAAGGATAAGAGAGAAAAAAATTGAGGTTGACAGTTCCGAGCTTGAACTGCAAGAGAAATTAGTGACTCTTGATCGAGTGAATAAAGTGGTTAAAGGTGGCAAACGTATGCGCTTTCGAGCATTGGTTGTAGTTGGTGATAGCAACGGACACGTTGGGTTCGGTCTAGCCAAAGCAGCTGGAGTTCCTGATGCTACCCAGAAGGCAAATGCCATGGCGAGAAAAGGACTAATGGAAGTACCTATCGTAAATGGCACTATTCCTCATGAGATCCTAGCCAAGCATGGAGCCTCTAAGATTTTGCTCAAGCCAGCGTCGCCGGGTGCCGGCCTCATTTGCAGCAATACCATTCGTGCTGTTTTGGAATTAGCTGGCATAAGAGATATTCTCAGCAAATCGCTGGGTAGTTCAAATCGAATTAATGTTGTTAAGGCTACCATGGTAGCTCTAACCAATTTGAGGGAAATTAGAGAGACAGTGATGAAAACTATAACTGTAGAAGACAGAATAAATGAAACAGAATGAACTAAAGCCACCTGTTGGTGCTAAGCATGGAAAGAAGCGTGTAGGGCGGGGGGATGGTAGTGGGCATGGTAGTTATTCGGGAAGAGGGTGTAAAGGGCAGAAATCTCGCTCCGGTGGAGGTGTACGCCTTGGGTTCGAAGGTGGTCAGTTGCCTCTAATAAAAAGATTGCCAAGAAAAAGGGGTTTTACCAATATATTTAGAGTAGAGTATAGCATCGTTAATGCAAGAGAGCTCAATGTTTTTCCACCAGGAAGTGAAATAGGTCCTAAAGAACTTTTACAAGCAGGACTAATTAAGTTCTCTGACCTGCCAGTTAAGGTTCTTGGTGATGGTGATATTCGTCATTCGCTCTCAGTTAAAGCTAACAAATTCTCCAGCAGCGCGGAGAGCAAGATCATTGCTGCTGGAGGAAAGATAGAGAAGATTTAGCATGCAGCGCCGAGCGAAGCAGCCGCGCTTAATTCAGGCAGTTAAGGATATGTTCAGCTTGCCGGATTTGAGGCGAAAGCTTCTTTTCACTCTCGGCATTCTAGTGGTTTTTCGTTTCCTAGCTCACGTCCCCTCTCCCATAGTAACCCCTGCCATTTTAGAAAACCTTAGGTCTATGTTTGACCAAAATATGCTTTTTGGCATGCTCGACCTCTTCAGCGGTGGCGCTATGAGCGGTCTTAGTATAGCTGCTATGGGTGTTTACCCGTACATTACTGCTTCAATAATTATGCAACTACTCGTTCCGGCTATCCCTAAGCTTCAGGCTATATCTCAGCAAGGGGAAAGTGGTCAGCATAAAATCAATCGTATCACTCATATACTCACTATACCGTTGGCCGCTCTCCAGGCCTATAGTATGCTGACCGTACTACGAGGCCAGGGCATTCTTACCGGATACGTCGAACCATTGATTCTTGCTACTGCGGTGATATCGATGGTTGCGGGTACGATATTCCTCGTCTGGCTAGGCGAACTTATTACTGAGCGTGGAGTAGGGAACGGAATATCAATAATAATCTTCGGTGGTATTGTAGCTAGTCTACCGCAGATGGTCGGTCGTGGCTTTATTGCCAAGGAAGATCCTTTAGGTTTGGTTGCCTTCATTATAATTGGTTTAGCGACTTTGGTGTTTATAGTGATATTTATAGAAGCCCACCGCCGCATCCCAGTGCAGTATGCTCGCAGTACTTTCCGAAGTGGCCGTATGTATCGTCAATCAGGTTCAACTTATATCCCCCTACGAGTGAATACTGCAGGAATGATACCTCTCATCTTTGCCATAGCTTTAATGCAACTTCCGGCAATGATAGCCATGTGGTTTATGAACCCAGCGGGACAGGACCCAAATTTCTGGAATTCAATCAATCATATTTTCCAGATGGATAATAGCCTCCCCCTGGGTTTAGCTTACTGGGTGCCCTACTTTCTCTTGGTAATGGGCTTTACCTTCTTTTATACTACGATTATATTTCAGCAGATGAATTTACCTCAAACGTTACAACAGCAAGGCGGTTTTATCCCTGGCGTTCGACCAGGAAAGACGACTGCTGAATATCTGAACAGGACTATTAAGAACCTTACCTGGGCTGGCGCTATTTTCCTCGGTGTCATAGCAATCATCCCCTTTATTGCTCGAGAAATTACCGGTGTTATGGCACTAACTATTTCCAGTACTGCTCTACTTATAGCTGTGGGTGTTGCTCTGGATACTATGAAGCAATTAGAAGCTCAGTTAACTATGCGTCGCTATGAAGGCTTCCTAAAGTGAGGAAAAGGTGGAAAAGATGCATATTGTTATGTTAGGTGCTCCAGGGGCAGGGAAAGGAACCCAGGCGGATATTCTGTCACGAGAAACGGGCTTGCCGCATGTAGCTTCTGGTGACTTATTTCGTCAAGCTTTGGAAAAGAAGACTGAGTTGGGTCTTCTAGCCAAAACATACATGGAACACGGAGAGCTAGTTCCTGATGAAGTAACGATAAAATTGATTCTGGATAGGATTAATAATCCCGATTGTATTCCAGGTTGCCTCTTTGATGGGTTTCCTCGTACCTTAGAGCAAGCTGAATCTCTAGACAAATCCCTTACCATTCAAAACAAAAGTATAGACAAGGTGATATACATTAAGGTGACTGACGAAGAGCTTGTGAAAAGGCTTGGCGGGCGTTGGCTTTGTCGGGTTTGTCAAGCACCCTACCATATCATAACTTTACCACCTAAGGTGCCGGGAAAATGCGATAAATGTGGTGGTGAATTGTACCAGCGACCCGATGATAAGGAAGAGACAATAAGAGACCGATTAAAAGTCTTCTTTATGCAGACTATCCCTTTAATTGAATATTATGGGAGACAGAATAAACTAGCTGAAGTTGACGGCAGTTTGAGTGTAGAAAGAGTAGCGAAGGAGATAATTACGGTGGTTAACATCGGTGCTAGCTCGACAGATTCTCTCTGGAAGAGGAGTGATTAAAATAAGTGACTCTTCTATGCCGTCCCTTTGGTAAAGGTTCACTACTATGTAAAGGAATAGTTCTGGCTATTGAACCAATGGTTAACGAAGGGAATTGTCGTACAAGGCTAGCTCCAAACCAATGGACAGTTCTTACGGGGGATGGAAGTATTTCCACTTATTCTGAACACACTATCATTATTACTGATGGTGAGGCTGCAATATACACTTAGCATTGAGTGATGAAGTATGGCTAAGAAAGAGCGGATAGAGGTCGAAGGTAGAGTAATTACTTGCTTACCTAATACTATGTTCCGTGTCGAATTAGCTAATGGTCATTCTGTAATAGCTCACATTTCAGGCAAGATGAGAAAACACTTTATCAAGATTCTGCCTGGTGATAAGGTACTGGTGGAGCTTTCTCCATATGATTTGGGTCGTGGTAGAGTTACCTACCGCATGAAATAAGACCATCTTTGACAAGTTAAACTAGAAAGTTTATAATGTGACCTTCGTATTAAAAGAACTAGGCAGTAAGTAGAATGAAAGTAACGTCTTCGGTTAAGAAGCGATGTAGGAAATGCCAGATTATTAGGCGGGAAGGCGTTGTTAGAGTTATTTGTGAGAACGCCAAACACAAGCAGAGACAGGGATAAATAATGCCACGCATTGCTGGTGTAGATATTCCTAAAGGTAAGCCAATTTGGGTAGCCTTGCAATATATTTATGGAATCGGTTCTACCTCAAGTAAGGAAATATTGGCTACTGCACAAGTCGAGTTTGGTACTAGAGCTAAGGATCTCAGTGAAGAACAGGTTAGCCATATCCAGAGCATCATTGGAGAACAATACAAGGTAGAAGGCGATCTCAGGAGGGAGATTCAATCTAATATAAAGCAACTTATAGAGATCGGCTGCACGCGAGGTGTAAGGCATCGTATGAATCTGCCAATTCACGGGCAAAGGACACGTACCAATGCTCGTACTAGGAGAGGCCCTAAGAAAACTGTGGCTGGTAGAGGACGAAGGCGCGGTGTAGCTAAATAGAGGGTTGCAGGTGCCTCTTAAGGAAAATTATTTTGTTTTTTTGTGGGATACTGAGTTGGTAAGTTTAGGGTAAGGAGTTAAATATGCCTAAGAAGAAGCAGGCCAGAAGAACTAAAAAAGTGCGTAAGGGAGTTTCCCAGGGTAGAGCTTATATTCAATCTACCTTTAATAACACTATTGTCACTATAACTGATCTTCAAGGCAATGTTATCACTTGGGGTAGTTCTGGCAGTGCTAGATTCAAAGGCTCACGGAAGGGCACTCCATACGCTGCTCAGCTAGCAGCCCAGGAGGCGGCAAAAGAGGCAATGACCAATGGTTTACATCAGGTTGAAGTTTATGTTAAGGGGCCAGGAAGTGGACGTGAGGCAGCCATTCGCACTTTACAAGCTTCGGGGCTTATTGTCACTGCCATTAGGGATGTAACCCCTATTCCGCACGACGGTTGCCGTCCACCGGGAAAGAGGAGAGTATAGTAATGGCGCGATATACAGGACCTGTTTGTCGTAAATGTCGCTCTTTTGGCGAGAAGCTGATGCTTAAGGGTGAGAGATGCTCTACTCCGAGGTGTTCTCTGGAAAGAAAGAACAAGCCTCCCGGAAAGAAAGCGCAGCCTCGTCGCTATAGGATTTCAGAACGCGGGATTCAGTTGAGGGAAAAGCAGAAAGTGCGTTTCAGCTATGGTGTCTTTGAACGGCAATTTCGCAAGCTTTTTACTGAGGCAGAAAGAACTTCTGGCGTGACTGGAGATACTCTTCTAATTCTACTAGAGAGACGGTTGGATAACATCATCTACCGATTAGGCTTTGCAGACTCCCGTGCTCAAGCAAGACAAATAGTTCGGCACGGACATGTCATGGTTAATGACCGTAAAGTAGATATCCCTTCATACTTGGTAAAGGCAGGGGATATTGTCAAATGGCGAGAATCTAGCACAAAAACAGAATATTATAAGAGAGTTGCTGAGGAGATTAAGGAAAAGAGTATTCCTAGCTGGTTAAGCCTAGATATGGAAAGGATGATAGGTACTATTTCCACTTTACCCGGTAAGGACGATATGGATGCTAAGTTTAACCCGCAAGCTATTGTTGAATACTATTCTAAGTAAGATATGTTCGAATTACCTATACCCAATGTAAATCCTATTGAGGTTGTCGATAGTTATGGCCGTTTCCTTGCTGAGCCTGTAGAGCCGGGTTTCGGTATTACTCTAGGCAACGCCTTGCGTCGTACGCTTCTTAGTTCTCTATCTGGCGCTGCTGTAACATGGCTGAAGATTGACGGAATTCAGCATGAATTTTCACCGATTCCCTATGTTAAAGAAGATACAGTAGAATTCCTACTCAATGTTAAGGAATTAAGGATATGTCCTCTTTCCAATGAATCGGGGAAACTATTCTTGGAAGTGGCAGGAGAAGGCAAAGTTTGTGCTGCCGATATTAAACCCTCGGCGGATTTCAAGATT
>JAXHSX010000029.1:0-4813 GCA_034190625.1 Chloroflexota bacterium | reverse complement strand
TATAATTCTCCCTCCCCTGGCGGGAGGGAGCTAGAGGGAGGGAGAGACCCACTCTCACTTAATTCCTCTCCCTTGAAGGGAGAGGAATTATTTATATGAAGTTATGTGGAAGACCATAATTTCCCAAAGAAAAAGGCCTAAAACAATGAACTTTTTTTCCTGAAGATAGCGTTTTATATTATGAAAGGAGGGACGAGAAATGAGTAGAAAAAGGTTGACTTTAGTGGTGAGCACTGTTTGTGTGATAGCTATACTGGCAATCACGGTGTTGCCAGCGGTAGCATCCTCACCCAAGCCCCCCAAAACTCAGTTCGCTGCTGTATTGGAGCAGTTGACCGAGGAAGGAGTTATAAACTCTGAGCAAGCCAAGGCGATAATGGAGAGAGCAGGGCCCATATTTGGTAGAATAGGGGCAAGTGAGCATGCCTACCAGAAAAAAGTGAGGGAGCTGGCAATAGCTCGTTTAAAACTTACCTTATTGAGAATCAGCCAAGCATTGGATATGAAGCCCGGTGAGCTACTGCCTCAGCTTAGGGAAGGCAATACAGTAGCACAAATTGCTAAAGAGCAAGGAGTACCCACTACCACGGTAGTGAACCAGCTACTGGTACCAGTGAAGAAAGGTCTGGATAGAGCCGTTGCTAATGACAAGCTCAGCCGGGAACAAGCGGAGTAAAACCTCGATAGAGCAGAAGCCAGGATAACCGAGATGGTACAAGAAGCCACTATCAAGGAGATAGTAGGGCATCAAGTTAAGAAAATCAGGACACAGGACAAAAACGCTAGACGAACCAAAGCAGCACTATACCATGTTTGCCAGATTGTGGATTTGGATCGTGAGGAACTGCTTGCCCGATTAAAAGAGGGCAAGAAAATAGCCGAGATCTCCCAGGAACAGGGTATCAGCCGGGATGAATTGCTTGCGGCGTTAGTAGATCGAGCTCAAGAGAGACTGGATAAAGCGGTGAGTGAAGGCAAGCTGGATGAAGGGAAGGTTGCCGAAATTATGCCGAAGATTGAGGAAAGGCTCGCCAGGTTTGTGGATAATTTTCCTCCCGGGAGATAATAAGTAATCACAAAAATATTCATGACCCCTCTTAAGAGCGATGAGGACTGAGAAATAATAGAATAAGTCTCCTTTATCTATCCAGGAATAAGAATGAAGGGGTAGAATATATCAATGAAACTCATTGGTGCTTGTCTATTGGGAATTAAATGTACACGGGATGGCAAAAGACTGTGAAAGTGTTACGTCCTACATCCACTGTCAGTCGATGGTGCTTGTGTTACCAAGTATTGCTTCACCAATGTCGGTCCTTGTGGACAGCGGACGGAAGTATCAACTGGGTCTTGTCTTTAAAGTAATGAGGAAAGGAGCGATTTAAATGGAAATTACGATGAGAGAAACCATTTTCGAAGGAGAGCATTTAAGATTTATGAAGAAGCACTTTAGAAGAGGCAAGGGAGAAGGTATTTGGGAAACAATAGAGAGGAAAAACGTCTACAACGAAGGGGCGGTAGTGATTATTGCTTTAACCAAAGAAGGAGATTTGATTCTAGAAAGGAATTGGAGGGCTCCTTTAGAGTCTTTTGTTATCCAATTTCCGGCTGGTCTTAGTGATAGAGAAGGAGAGAATAGCGAAGAAGTTGCCAGAAGGGAACTTCTAGAGGAAACTGGATACAAAGCACAAAAACTCATTCCTATTATTGTAACACCACTTTGTCCAGCTTTAACTCCTACCAGAGCTGCTCATTTTTTCGCCCCCGAAGTTGAATTTATAGGTGGCGAAAGCATAGAAATTGCTGAAGAAATCGAAGTCCTGAAGGTTCCGGTTAATAATTTGGATGATTTTCTGATGAATCTTCCCAAAGATACAGAATTGGATCTCAGAGTTCCAGGCATACTTTGGGTCTTAGAGAGGAAAAAACTGATTTAAGGCTAGCTTGCACCTTATAGCTATACAATAGGGCGAAATGATTAAGAAAGACTGAAGTGTCCAGCCTCAGGGGTTCGCTCCAAATCAACTCGGTACAAAATTGCAGCATATCTTCTAAACCTTAACGTGATCTTAATATTCCGGTGTTATTCTTATGCTTATATCAGTTGATAGTAATATGCAGAAAGGAGGTAAGACACAAATGTGGCGAAAAAGGAAGTTCATCGTTGCCGTGGTACTGGCTACTGTGGCACTGGTAGGAGGCGTGACCGGATCGGTTCTTGCCCAAAACGGAAATGAGGGAGAGAACCAGCCTCAGGCTCAACGTGCGGCTCTACTAGACAGAGTCTGTGAGATCTACGGAGATAACACAGGTACTACCATTGACTCGGAGGCATTGAAAGACGCTTTTGTCCAGGCCCGAGGCGAGATGCGAACCGAAGCCATGCAAAACCGCCTTCATAACATGGTAGAGCAAGGCAAGATAACCCAGGAACAAGCCGACCAGTATAAGGAGTGGCAGCAGTCAAGGCCTGATGTACCACTTCGATTTGGCTTCAAGGGCCACGGCCGGACAGGTGGCTGTGGTGAATCATGTTTGTCCGCACAGAATAGCCCCACGTATTGATACTTCGGCCAACCACAAGGATAAGAGGGGGAGAGCATCCCCCTCTTATGATAAATCTCCATATAAAAACGTACCTCTTAATATTAACAATTTCTTAACATTTCTGTTATAACATTAGAGAGGGCATGAAGAATCGCCGGGAGATTAAGAGATGGCAGGTAAAAGAGTTCTGGTAGTCGATGACGATGTCAAAACGGTAGAATTGGTCAAGATGTACCTCCAAAGAGATGGCTATAAGGTCATTACTGCTTATGATGGTACAGAGGCTTTGCGCCTGGCTAGAGAGAAGCACCCCGACCTTATCGTTTTAGACCTTATGCTGCCCGGCATCGATGGACTTCAGGTCTGTCGGACACTCAGGGCCGAATCTGATGTGCCGATCATCATGCTCACCGCCAGAACTACTGAGCAGGACAGATTGACTGGTCTGGATCTGGGGGCAGATGACTATGTGACCAAGCCCTTCAGCCCCAAGGAGCTGGCAGCCAGAGTGCGAGCTGTTCTCAGGCGTCTTCCAGGAGAAGCCATCCAGCGCGGTCCTGAAGAGGTTCAACATGGCGAGCTTACCGTGAATTTTCTCAAGCACGAGGCATCTCTTACCGGCAAGCTTCTAAACCTCAGCCCCATAGAATTCAAACTATTGGGAGCACTGGTCAGGGAACCGGAGAGAGTTTTTAGCCGGGCGCAGCTTATTGAAAAGGCTCTCGGCTACGATTTCGAAGGTTTCGACCGTACGATTGATGTCCACATTCTCAACCTGCGCCGGAAGCTGGAGACAGATCCCAGCCATCCTGAATATATAAAAACGGTATATGGAGTCGGCTACAAGTTTTTAGAGGGGAAGTAATGACACATAGTCTACAGTTTCGTATCATGTTGGCTTTTGGCCTGGTGATTCTTGTAACTATAGGTGCGGTATTTTCCTTTTTTAGCCAGACTACTAAGAGTGAAATCAACCGCTTCGAGGAACGTATCGAGCGAGCGCTTACTGCAAGGATGTCAGTCGAGCTGTCCCGCTATTACCATCTCCATGGGAGTTGGGAAGGGATTCAGCCTTTTGTAGAACAGTGGGGCACTCTTTCTGAACGACGGATTATATTAGCCGATACCGACGGAACAGTAGTCGCCGATTCCCAGGGAGATCTCTTAGGCGAATCCTATGAGCCTGATTCACCGGGTACAATTTTAAAGCCCCCTCGGCAGCAGGATGTCTTGGGGACGTTCTATGTCAGCGAAGCAAAATCAAATTCACTATATATCCTCTACAACGCAATAGGTCGTTTCCTAATCTGGGGAGCTGCTGTGGCAATTGCCGTTGCCCTGCTGCTCACATTTTTCTTGTCCAGGCGTATATCAGCGCCGATTCGCGCTCTTACAGTAACCGCCAGGAAATTAGGAAAAGGTGATTTATCCCAAAGAGTACAGGTTAAGGACAAAAGTGAAGTGGGCGAATTAGCCCAAACCTTCAACTCCATGGCTAGCGACCTGGAGCGCGCTGAACAATTGCGGCGGAATCTCGTGGCTGATGTTGCCCACGAACTGCGAACCCCTCTTTCCAATATCAGGGGCTACCTGGAAGCGGTTCGTGACGGGGTGATAAAGCCAGACGCGGATACTATCCGATCCCTTGACGAAGAGGCGATCCTGCTGTCACGGCTGGTTGATGACCTTCAGGAGTTAAGCCTTGCCGAGGCTGGCGAATTGAATCTGGTTTGCCAGGCGGAAGACATCGCTAGTTTAATCAAGCAGACGGTGACTGCGGTGCAGGCTGAGGTGGCAACAAAGGAGATATCGCTGTCCCTCGACCTGCCCGATACGCTGTCACCTGTGAACATTGACCGTCACCGAATTGTACAGGTGCTGCGTAACCTTCTGGAAAATGCCATAGCCCACACTGGCAAAGGAGGTACCATCACTGTGACCGCCACGCAGCAGGGCGACTGGGTAGAGATAAGCGTGGTGGATACAGGCGAAGGCATTCCTGCCGAGGATTTGCCTAACATCTTTGAGCGCTTCTACCGCGTGGACAAATCCCGCGCCAGGGCAACCGGTGGCAGTGGCTTGGGGCTTACTATTGCCAAACGTCTGGTCGAAGCCCACGGTGGCACAATCGAAGCCCAGAGCGAACTGGGAAAGGGCAGCCGCTTTACCTTTACCCTTCCTGCTAATGCCGAGGACACAATACTAAATTATTGACAATCGGTACAGTGTGCGCAAAGCCATCGGTGAAGCGCATCGCCGATATGCC
>JAXHSX010000028.1:0-9086 GCA_034190625.1 Chloroflexota bacterium | reverse complement strand
GGAAAGTACAATGGAATCAATTATATTCCCTTGAAATGGGCTTCTCTTTTCTCCCTAAAGGAGCTGACTCCTTCCTTAAAATCTTCTGTTCCCCGACAAATGTTCTGTGCATAGCTTTCAAAATCTAATTGGGTATCCAAATCAGTATCTAAAGCCCTATACATACCGCGTCTCATCAATTCTATGGCGATAGAAGGTCCTTTGGCTATTTTCGATGCCAATTCATTGGTAACTTTCATCAAATTATCGTGCGGAACAATTTTTGTCACCAAACCAATACGTTCAGCTTCCTTAGCATCAATGATATCACCGGTAAAGGCGAGTTCAAGTGCCTTATCCAGACCTATTGTACGTGGCAACAAATAGGTTCCACCGAGATCTGGTATCAACCCTCTTCTCACCCATACTGCCCCGAATCTAGCTTGCTCCGAGGCAATTCTGATATCGCAAAGTAAAGCAAGGGCAAGACCAGCTCCAGCAGCTACTCCACCTACAGCACAAATGCTGGGCTTACCTAAATTCCGTATTACTGAGGCTACACTCCCAACCGGCTCAACCATTTCTTTATGAGTGCTCCTCGGAGGCCCGCTATCTGCCTGCGCTGCTAAGCGAGATACTACATCGGATCCAGAGCAAAAGCCACGGCCAGCTCCACTAATAACCAGTACTCTGATATCATCATTGTTCTGGACTTCCTCAACCACCAATTTCACGCCGTCATACATAGCTTGAGTCATAGCATTCAGCCTGTCGGGACGATTCAGTGTCAAGTTCGCAACTCCTCCCTCACACGAATAAACTAGTTCTTCAGTAAGTCTTTCCAATGCCATTTTTCTACCTCCTTTAATAATTCTTTTATAATAGTTAAGCTATTTCCTATGTTACCACGAGCAAGACGAAGCCATCATAGATTCTTCCGTTGCTATCACTTCGCTATTCGCCACTACTTCAACTCGCAACTCAGGCGCGGGGATTCAACTTTGTCACTTAGAATGATATCATAGTAAATAGTTCAAATCTACTACCTAGTTAAAAATTATAGTTAACACATATCATATAGTCAAGCGGATGTTGTGTAGGATTTTTCAATGTCCACACAGTTGGCTGCGCTCTCCACCTTTGGTGTAATATCCATCTCCTGGGAGTTTACCTACCTTGTCATTGCAAGGAGTAGAGCGACGAAGCAATCTATCTTAATAAAAAGTTGGCGATGTTTATATGTTGAGGGAGCCTATTGACGGTGATTTTCACTATCGGCTATTCAGATAATTGGACAGATTGTAATAGCACACAGTTTTGGAGGCAGGAGGTAAACAGATTATAATTGCTGCAGTAGGCCTCTTATTGCAGTAATATAGGTAAGGTAAATACACCCGGTTAATTCGGAAAGGCGGAGATGGAACCCTCATATCTTAGGTTATACCATTCTGGTGAACTTAAGCGCAGGGCTGAAGCGCTGGAAATGCGCCTGGCATCGTGTGATATTTGCCCGCGGGAATGTCGCGTCAACCGAATAGAAGCTGAGCATGGGTTTTGCCGCTCTGGATACTTGCCTGTAGTCTCTGCAGTTTGTGACCACCACGGCGAAGAGCCAGCTATTTCAGGTACTAGAGGAACTGGAGCCATTTTCTTTGGTGGATGCAATATGAGATGTGTTTATTGCCAGAACTATCAGATCAGTCAAGAGCTAAGTCACCAGAATTCTAAAGAGACTGATTTCCACACTTTGGCTCAGCATATGATATATCTTCAGGATGGATTGGGCTGTCACAGCATCAGCTTCATCTCACCTTCTCACTTCGTGCCTCAGTTAGTTCGAGCAGTCTTGGAAGCAGTGCCTATGGGGCTCAATGTGCCGATTGTCTACAATACTAATGCCTATGATTCCGTTGTATCCCTTCGATCGCTGGATGGCATTGTAGATATTTACTTGCCTGACCTGAAATATGCCTCTGATACCAAAGCAGCAAGGTTTTCCCATACCGTTGATTATGTGACGCGAGCTCGACAGGCTATCTCTGAAATGCATCGGCAAGTAGGAGACCTGATATTGGACGATTCGGGGCTAGCTCGGAAAGGATTGATTGTACGTCATCTCATACTTCCGAATGGACTGGCAGGTAGTCGAAACTCGCTTGCTTGGTTGGTTAAGGAAATCTCCCCCAATGTGACTGTGAGCATTATGTCTCAATACTACCCAACCTATCTGGCTACACGCATACCACAATTGCGGCGTAAAATTTCTTTTTCGGAATATTCGGCTGTCCTTAAATTAGTTGATGAACTGGAATTAGAGAATGGCTGGATTCAGGAGATGGATGCAGCGGAAAATTATTTACCTCATTTCGATCTCGACAGTCACCCTTTTTCAGCAGAGAAGTCTCAACTCTAGGGTACTGTCACGTCTATTAATTCCACGATGTTTACAACCCTTATAGCCATACCGAGCTTGGAACGAGCATGGCCTTCTCCATCCCTTTCAGGGGAACGGCAGTCGGCAGAATGTTCTTTAAAGTCGAGATTAAAAAACTGGCCAGAGGCTCACGAGATCAAATATATTAAGAAATATACTGCTCAGTAATCTGGCATAATGCATTGTGTAAATCGACAACTACAGCTTGGAGTTAAAATGGGCAATACAGCTCACAATATGAGTAAACAATATACAGATTCTTTTACGGTCATTCCCTCCTTGTTTATAACGCTTCCTCCGATGTACCTCCATGACCAAGCCGGCCAGCCGAAGCTGGACAAAGAGTTGAATAGCCTCCACCATCTTCTAGTTCCAAAAGCACTATTCCAATCCAAGACTAATAGCATTAATTTATTGTGTCTGGTAGTATGTATCAAGTAACAAAGTAGTTGAAAATGAATTAGTGTCAGTGTAATATTGGTAAACAGGATGCTTATGCAAGTATTTTGCAGATATATAGAGACGGTGCTGTATTAAAAGGTGAAAACATTAGAAAGGGAGTGACTGAACTGCATGGCTGAGGGAAACTCTATGGCTATACATAATTACGATTTAGTCGTTCTTGGCTCGGGTCCGGCGGGTGAGAAAGGTGCTGCACAGGCTGCCTATTTCGGCAAGAAAGTCGCCATGGTAGAACGGAACTATTATCTAGGCGGCGCCACGGCCAGTACTACCGTCCCCAGCAAAACTCTGCGCGAGACGGCGCTGGCGCTCTCTGGGATACGGGCACGCCGCCTCTATGGAGTGGATCTCTCACTCAAGCATCGGCCTACAGTCCAGGACTTTCTGTATCACGAGCGTGAAGTGAAAGATGCTGAGTGTACCCGAGTCATGAACAACATGCTGTTCCATGGAGTGAACATCTTCAAGGGCACGGGGTCGTTTGTGGATAAGCAAACAATTAAAGTCGAAGCCCGCGGTAAGGCGCCTGAGTTCCTAAAGGGCGATATCATTCTGATCGCGACAGGTTCATCTCCACGTCACCCTGCAAACTTCCCCAATGATCACCGTATTTATGACTCAGACTCTATCCTGGGTATAAAGAGCATGCCCAAGAGCATGGTGATAGTGGGTGGTGGTGTCATCGGCTGCGAATATGCATGCATCTTTGCTCAGCTAGGCGTGGATATGTCCCTTATCCACAACAAGAATATTCTGCTGCCGTCTATAGATCGTGATATTTCTTCTGCGCTTGAGAACAGCATGTTGAAGATGGGCATCAACCTTTTAATGCCCGAGAGTGTAGAATCGTGCATTGTAGAAGCCAGTAAGCTTGTACTTAAGCTAGGTTCGGGAGAGGTCAGCAAAACTGAGACCATGATGCTCGCCACGGGTCGGACTAGCAATACCGGGGATTTGAAACTCGACGCTGCTGGTATCACACCAGGTAAGCACGGACTGCTGGCAGTCGATGAAAATTACCAAGTCGTACATCCAGAGACCCGAAAACCCGTACCGTGCATCTACGCTGCTGGCGATGTCATCGGACCGCCTGCACTGGCATCAACTTCTATGGAACAGGCGCGTTTTGCTATTATCAAGGCATTCAATCTATATCCTTATAAGGAACATGTGTCGCCGATCCTGCCGATTGGCATTTACACCATTCCAGAGTGCTCCTCAGCAGGCAAAACCGAGGAAGAGTGCCAACGAGAAAAGATCGATTACGTGATAGGCAAGGCTGCCTATAGCCAGAATGTTCGAGGCATGATCATCGGCGACTACGATGGCTTCTTAAAACTGATCTTCGAGTTCAACGACGACTTCAAGCGGCCCATGAAACTGTTGGGCGTACACGTAATCGGTGAGAACGCCGCTGAACTAATCCACGTTGGACTCAATGCGCTGATGATGGGCGCAGCCAGCGATATGTTTATCAACACCTGTTTTAATTATCCCACCCTGACCGAACTTTACAAATATGCCACGTATCATGCCATGGGCAACCGCGAGAAGCGCCTCAAGTCGAAATAGCCCGTAAGCTATCGGCATATTTCCCAGCCTGGAAAATCTGCACCAGACTGTTTATCAAAGTCTTCGGAAATCCGTTGAGGTTACCGGGTGAAGGCGGTTAATTTCGTATAGCGGATGAGAGAAGACACAGAGAAGAGGTGAAAGTTGATCGCACAATATATTGAGGTAGCTCTTAATAGGGCGAAGGCAGTATCTAGGAGATATGCCCGTCTCTGATAAGTAGTTCAGCTACAAGAACTGCGCCCTTGGCTGCTCCCATCTTGGTGTTGTGAGATACCAAAAGGTACTTGACGCCGTTTTCCAGGACGTTATCCTTCCTGATTCTTCCGACCACTGTAGCCATGCCATCCTCGGCTTTATGATCGAGCCGCGGCTGGGGTCTGAACGGGTCTTCCATTACAATTATTATGTGCTCTGAGGCTGAAGGCAAATCGGCTTCGCTGGATGAACCGATGTATTCCCTCATGACAGTTGCCACATCATCTATCTCGCAGGCCTTTTTAGTAGAGACGAAGACCGATTCTGTATGTCCTTCTCGTACGTTAACACGGGTGCAGGTGCAGCTCACGTTAAATTCCGCCGGACTGACTGAATTACCTGCAAAATTGCCCAGAATTTTCTGCGTTTCACGCTGTACCTTTTCTTCCTCCCCTGCGATGAAAGGAATGACATTGTCTAGAATATCAATACCGAGCACTCCGGGGCTTCTGCCTGCGCCTGACATAGCTTGCATAGAAGTCATTATGACAGCGTTTATACCAAAGGCTTCGTAGACCGGTTTTAGCGTTATTGCCAGGCCAGTAGTAGTACAGTTGGGAATGGGAGTAATGAAACCCTTCCAGCCCCGCGATTTCCTCTGGACTTCAATCAGTTTGGCGTGCTCAGAGTTGATTCCCGGAATTAGAATAGGTACATCATCATCGTAGCGGAAGGCTGAAGCCGTGCTGATAACCGGTCTGTCAACGGCAAACTTCGGTTCCAGAATCTTCGCTTGGTCGGACTCTATGGCGGAAAAGACGACGTCTATGGAGGAGACATCCATCGCGATAGCATTCTGAACTGGCATTTTCATGACCTCTTCTACCGGAGGTTCCTCGCAGAACCAGCGCAAGGCTCCAGATTGGGCATCGGTTATCGCTTCTTTATAGCTGCGCCCCGCTGACCTCTCGGAGGCAGCAAGTGCTGCGATTTCAATCCAGGGATGATTTTTAAGGGCAACGATGAATTGTTGACCGACGATGCCTGTGGCTCCTACAATTGCAGCTTTTATCATACTTTTCCTCCATGAGCATTATGTTAATAGGTTTCTTGAATTCAACAATCAATGTGCCAGAAGACTCTACAGAACAAAAATACATCTTACCAGTGTTATGCCGATCAACATGCATATCTCCCTTACTTGTCAGGTTTGTCCAGGAATGTAGTATATTCGCAGAGTCTGGCTAAAGCTCTTACAGCTCGTTCGCAGTTAGGGTACACGATTGTATTATCTATCTTATCTATCTTTGCGATTAGTTCACCTTGTCGTCCCAGAGTAGCGAAAGCAAGTGGCTTGTCCCTAAATTTGTCAGCGGCTCGCCTAATGGTCGATGAAATATCCCATAATTCTGAGGGAAACAAGTCCAGAAAATCAGGAATGGCGACTAATAAACCGTGGCTATGGTCTTCAGCCAGCAGTGCCTCTAACAGGATTTGGATATCTTTCTGGAAATTTTGAGCCTGGAATCCGCTGAGACCAATACACGCCCACAGGTCTACAGGATTGTTGACAGGTAGCCAGTCAGGTGGTGATAGCTGGCGAATTTGGTTTTGAGTTGCTGGAGATAATTTTGACACTTCTAAGCCATATTTTTGGCAGGCATCTACTGCCATGACCCCTGTAGAGCCAGCCCAAGACATAATAGTTAAATTCTGTCCCTTCATAGGGGGTAGTCTCAGAAAGGCTGAGGACACATCCTCTAGCTCTTCAATATCATTCGCCCGGATGATGCCGCATTGCTTAAACATAGATTCGTATACCTCATCTCTGCCTGTTAGAGAGCCGGTATGGGACTGAGCAGCAGTAGATGCATATTCGCTTCTGCCTGTCTTCAGAGCGATGACTGGCTTCTTTTTAACCACTTGTTTAGCTACCTCAATGAATTTCTCCCCTTGTTGGATTCCTTCGATGTGCAGGTTGATAACTTTGATATCGGGATCGTCGGCGAAGTATTGTAACGCATCGGCTAAATCGACATCGCAGGTATTACCCAGGTCAATAATTTTACCGTAGCGGTATCGAGAAAGGCTGAGGAAAAAAAGCCCGGTCTGGCAGATAACCCCGACTGGAGTTTTTTTCAGCTTGAATAAAGGGAGAGCGGTGCATAAATTGCGGAAGGCATTGGCTACTCCGAACGTATTGGGACCCATTATCCTGGCCCCGCCGTCGGTAGCAATTCTTACCAGGTCACTTTGCATCTTTTTGCCCTCTCCATCGCTATCGGCGAACCCTTGAGCAATAACGACAATTGCTTTTATCCCCTTGTCGATGCACTCTTTGACGATGTCGAGTACAGTGAATCGAGGAGTAGCTATTACTGCTAAATCAATTTGGTCGGGTATAGCCTGCAGACTGGGATAGGTCTTTATACCTAGAATCTGTTCCGCAGTCGGATTGACCGGGTAGATTTTACCCTGGAAGCCATAATTCAACAGGTTTCCCAGAATGTTCCAGGAGTTTTCGTCAGTTTTTCGCGATACACCGACAATGGCAACGGACTCAGGTTCCATAAAAAGATTCATTTGTTCTACTATGTTCATTAGATCGTCCCCAAATTAGTGGATTGATTTTATCACTTAATTTGGACTTTGTCATGTAATATGACGCATGGAAAAGGGGGCTTTGTAGCACTCTTATGTGTCATTGCGAGCCCAAGGCGCGGTAATCTCTCCAAATTTCCTCTCTCTTGAAGGGAGAGGATTAAGGAAAAGGGGGCTTTGTAGCACTCCTATGTGTCATTACGAGCCCAAGGCGTGGCAATCTCGCCAAATTTCCTCTCCCTTGAAGGGAGAGGATTAAGGTGAGGGTGAATCCACCCTCGTTTTGTAAAAGCCGCATAATCAGTCTACTTTGACTTCGTGGCTATTATTGACTAATAACTAAGATCGACGGCTGCCACTGAAGATGTATAGTAAAAACGCTAGCACACAAAGGTATCCACACAATTCCCTCGATATAGCCTGCTATCTATGATTGCCGCGCCGATGAATATGTGGCAAAGGCAAAAGAGCTAACAAGAGGAAGAGTGGGTAATATAACGTCTTCTCAGCGATTGAACAAAGTAACGGGATGTTTAATACCTCAAGATTTGATTTTCAATTATATTAGTAATATACTAATATACTAAACTAGTAGAAAGAGAGCAAGGATGAGAATCGCCCGAACCGCCAGGTTCAAGAAAGCCTGGAAACAGCTAAACGAAGAGGAAAAGGCATTAGCCCAGAAGGCAATTAAGAACTTGATGATAGATGTTCGGTATCCTGCTCTCAGGGCAAAGAAAATCAAGGGAACGGGAGGCATTTGGGAAGCCAGAGTGAGCCGTTCACTGAGACTGACTTTCCAGATTGATGATGATACAATCACTTTGCGTAATACAGGACACCACGATGAAACATTGGAGCGACCTTAGGAGGTGATGAAGATGCCAGCATATAGCAAGGTTACCCGGCACGGACAGATTACTCTTCCGGTATCTGTGCGTAAGGAGCTCGGGGTGGAGGAAGGCGACTTGGTGGAGATTGAGGTAATAGACGAGAAGGCAGTGCTAATGCCGAAGAAGCTAGTGGATAAGAACCAGGCTTACTTCTGGACCAAGAGATGGCAGGAGGGAGAGAGGGAAGCTGACGAGGACATCAGGGCAGGAAGGGTCAGAAATTTCGACTCGGTTGAAGAACTTGTCGAGGACTTAGAGCAGGTGGAGTGACTCTCATGGCAAAGAAGAAATCAATTGAGCAATACGACCATAAAGACAAAGAGCGTGTCAACAATCCGCCTGTTGGCCTTGTCACGCCTGAAACCGATGTAGAAGCTTATTTGTGCAGATTAAAGACGATAATTTACCCTACGTTCGGGGATTGATGGAAGAAAATCAGGCCAACATCACCATAAACACATGACCTCGGGTGCTTGCTTCCGTTAAAGCATTATGTCAACAGGCATATATTGATACTACTCGTGGCTACACTGCAAAATCTGGTCTAGCTACAAAAGTGAAGTTGCAATGGCAGTTTCGGGACTGAAATATCCGTTAAAAAGTCTCATTCGCTCTACTGTATTCACAAAGCTATCGCTAAACTAATAGACTGACGTTATCACCCAATTTGAAGCTTGTCATGTAATATGACACATGGTAAAGGGGGCATTGTGGCACTCTTAAGTGTCATTGCGAGCCAAAGGCGTGGCAATCTCTCTAAATTTCCTCTCCCTTGAAGGGAGAGGATTAAGGAAAAGGGGGCTTTGTAGCACTATTATGTGTCATTACGAGCCAAAGGCGCGGTAATCTCTCCAAATTTCCTCTCCCTTGAAGGGAGAGGATTAAGGAAAAGGGGGCTTTGTAGCACTACTATGTGTCATTACGAGCCAAAGGCGCGGTAATCTCTC
>JAXHSX010000027.1:0-18188 GCA_034190625.1 Chloroflexota bacterium | reverse complement strand
GAACAATATCACCTGAGAAGAATAGATAGAAAGACAGTTATTGTGAGTATAATCACATCGATAGGGAAGGAATGATGGAATATTACGGCTACGCTGGGCAGATTCTCAATATAGATCTGGGGATCGGTGAAATTAAAAAGGAGCCACTGGACAACGATCTAAGTAAATATTTTGTTGGCGGCTTTGGCATCAATACTATGCTGGCTTACGATCTGATTCAGCCAAACGTAGCTGCACTATCACCGGATAATGTGATCATAATTGGAGCTGGTGCTCTTGCAGGAACCATGGCTCCAGGCTCAGCTAGACTAGTAGCAACCACTAAGTTCCCTCAAACTGGCACAATAGCCTCAGGCAACGGCAGTCTGAGGTTTGCTGCCCAGCTTAAGTATGCTGGCTATGACCATCTTATTATTACTGGTAAAGCGTCCAAGCCAACATACTTAAAAATTTCTAGTGATAGAATTGAGTTTTGTGATGCAACCTATCTTTGGGGCAGAGATCTAGTAGAAACTACTGAAGAGTTATGGCGAGAGCATGGCAAACATTGGAGTGTGATCGCCATCGGACAGGCAGGAGAAAACCTTGTGAGCCTTTCCCTCACCCTGATAGACAGGACTGCTACCCTAGGGAAAGGAGGGCTGGGAGCAGTGATGGGTTCCAAGAACCTTAAGGCTGTCATGATAAGCGGTAATAAGGGTATAAGGATAGCCTACCCGAATAAATATTTCAAGTTGGTCAATAAATATTTAGAACAAATTAGAGCCTTCCCCTCCCATAAGCAAGCTGTAGAAGAAGGAAAGATGTGGGGATGGTCGGATGAGGCTGACTTCTATTATAGAAACAGAACCGAGCTTTATCCTAAAGAAAAGGTAAAGCAGCATCTGGGTATGGAGGTCTATATTCAAAAAGTAAAGAGGGGTAGAGTATGCTGTCCTTCCTGCCCCCTGGCTGACAAAGATATTTTAGGAGTGAATGAGGGTGAGTTTGAAGGATTACTTACTTATACTAGTGGATTCCCGCGAAGAAATGTAGATTTCGGTATCCTTTGTGAAGTTGGGGGTTATGACAGGATAATCAAATGCTTGGATACTGCTAATCGTTATGGGCTAGATACTCACTCTTTTTCCTTCCTGTTTGACTACATTGTCCAATTATATGAGCAAGGTGTAATAACTCATCGAGATACAGGTGGGATAGAACTTAAACGGGACTATGATACCACTATGGAATTAATAAAAAAGATAACCTTCCGAGAAGGTTTTGGTGACCTGCTGGCTGATGGAGAGCTAGCTATTATTAACAGGTTTGGTGCAGAGGCAGCAAGGGAAGCAATTCAGGCTAAGGGATTAGAGATAATGGTAGAACCTAGGATAAGAGGTCTAACCACTTTAGAGTTTGAGACTGTGCTAAATCCAAGGGGAGGACATCACCACGCTGGCGATGCACCTGTCTACACATCTGGCGATTCACCTCAGAGGTTCATTACTCGGTGCCGACGTATGGGCATCACCCCTGAAGCCATATCTAGAATCATGGATGCAACTTCAGGATTTAATGTAGGTAGGTTGAGCCGATATGCCGAGGACTGGTATGCAGTGTTAAGCTCCCTTGGCTTATGCAATATGTCGCGAGTACTCCGGTTTTATTCTATAGAGATCTGCGCTGAGCTTTATACTGCAACCACTGGTATGGAGTTGAGTTATTCAGAGCTAGCTACTGCTGGAGAGAGGATTTGGAATGTAAAAAAGGCGTCTAATGTTAGAGCAGGCTTTACTCGAAAGGATGATTACTTTCCTCCAAAGTGGTTCCAGCCGCTGAAGGGGCATGACGATGAAGAGTTAAGATTACGTAACTACTGGAGTGGCGAGACGCTCTCCCAAAAAGACGTTGAGAAACTACTTGACGACTATTATGAGGAAAGGGGCTGGCTTAATAGTACAGGAATTCCTTCTTCCCAAAAGCTGGTAGAGTTGGGATTGAAAAAGGTAGCCCATGATCTGTCTTCTTATCAGAATACGGATCATTTATGACCTGTGGTAATGCTTATTGCGCAACGATCTGTCGTCTCTTTTAGTTCCATGCCTTTAAACATTAGATTGACGAAATAGAGTTACCGCCTAATCATTAAACCGTGCTTTTTTATGGAAATCTATTATCATTGGCAGTAGGTTCAAGAGAGAAGGCATTTAATAGACGAAAAAGAGAGTAAATGATTTGATTAGGCTGAGAAATTTGTGTTATATTGAGTTAAAGTGATAGGAATTCTGAGAAAGATAAAAATTAGCTAGGGCTAGTTTCTTTTCAAATTAGATTATGCAAATTAGTAATTTAGTAGGACTGCTATCAGAGTGAGGAATTTATTCAGTGATGTTGAATTGAAATTATGCAAATAAGGTCTAAACATACCCCAGAATATTGTGTATTCTGGGGTATGTTTGGAAATCTTCTAATGATATACGTAATAGCAACTAACTTAGGAGGTAAATATGGACTTTGCATTTTCACCTGAGGAGAGAAAGTTTAAGCAGGAAGTTGACCAGTTCTTGATCGGTGAAAAAGAGACAGTCATTGAGGCTAGAAAGGAATTGGATTCCGGTACAGGTTTTGGCTCCTATGTTTGGGATTTGCTAAGGAAGCTGGGTTCGAGAGGATGGCTCTGCCCTACATGGCCTAAAGAATATGGAGGATTGGATCTTCCACATATTTACCGATATATTTTGACGGAGGAGATAGATTATTATATTGGTAACCTTATCACTGTTGGAGCGGGAATGGCAGGGCCTGTTGTCCTAGCTCGTGGTAGTGATCAACAGAAGAATGAGTATTTACCCAGAATAGCTAGAGGAGAAATAGACTTTGCTTTGGGTTATACTGAACCCCAAGCAGGCTCTGATGTTGCGTCGCTGGAGATAAGAGCGGAGGATAAAGGTGATTACTTCCTTATGAATGGTCAAAAAATGTTCAATACAAGGTGTCATTACGCTCAATACCATTGGTTAGGTGCTAGAACCAGGGTAACAGAAAAAAAACACCAAGGTATATCGCTCTTCATAGTTGACTTTAAAACTCCCGGGATAAGCCTTAGTCCACTCTGGACAGTAGGCGGCATGAGAACTAACCAAGTTTTTTATGACAATGTACAAGTGCCTAAGGATTGCTTGGTTGGCGAGGCGAATAGAGGATTCTACTATATTATGGAGGCGTTAGATTATGAAAGGATTTTCCCATCGAGTGGTATTCGGCGCGATTTCCAAGAATTAGTAGATTACGTCAAGAGAATTGGCAAGGGAAAGGACCCTCTTGTTCGTCAGAAGCTAGCTGAGCTAGCTATCGATATAGAATGTGCTAACTTGTTTGCTCTAAGAACTGCCTGGATATTGAATAATAAAAGGATTCCAACTTACGAGCCAGGAATAGGGAAAATATTAAGGACTGAAACTGAGCACCGGCTGGCAAATACAGCGTTACAGATATTTGGTCACTATGGGCAACTGAATAAGGATTCAAAATGGGCTTCATTAGACGGTTTATTCGAATGGAAATATAGGGACACGCTCGAATACATAATTGCTGGAGGTACTTCCGAAATACTTAGAAACGTTACTGCCCAGAGGGGACTGGGGTTACCCAGGGGATAAAAGTTTAGTCAAAAAGGAGGATAGCTATGGACTTGGGTTATTCCGAATCAGAGCAGATGATTAAAACGACCGCGAGGGAGTTTCTTGAAAGAGAGTGCCCGAAAAGTCTCGTCCGAGCAATGGAGGAGGATGATACAGGATACCCACGAGAATTATGGCAAAGAATGGCAGGATTGGGATGGATGGGTTTAATCTTTCCTGAAGAGTACGGTGGAAGTAATGATACTTTTTTAGCTCTGGTCCTCCTCATTGAGGAAATGGGGAGAGCTCTTCTTCCAGGGCCTTTTATTGCCACAGTTGTCTGTGGGGGACTGCCCATCCTGTATTATGGAAGTGAAGCACAGAAAGAGGAATACCTACCTAAAATAGCGGCAGGAGACATCGTTCTAACACAGGCTTTCATTGCGCCTGATTTACCCACAACCAGACCGGAAGTGGAAGAAATGGTAGTGGTAAAAGACGGTTCATATATCTTGAGCGGAGTAAAATTGTTTGCTCCTTATGCACATATAGCTGATTGTCTAGTCTATAGTAGTAGGGTGACGGAAGAAGATACGCTGTTTTTAGTAGATGCCAAGCAATCCGAAGTAAAATCCAGTGTATTACCTTCAATAGGTTCAGATAAGCAGTGCGAAGTGGTCTTAAATAATATGCCAGTATCGGAAACGAACGTTTTAGGGAAAAAAGGTCAGGGGCAAGAAATAATTGGTAAAATAGGAGAATGGGGGTCTCTAGCTCAGTGTGGTTTTATTCTGGGTGAATTGGAACGTGTGTTGGAAATGACGGTGGAATATGCCAAACAAAGAGTACAATTTAATAAACCCATAGGCAGTTTTCAATCCATCCAGCATCAATGCGCAGATATGGTTATGGATATAGATACAACAAAGTTTCTTACTTATCAAGCAGCTTGGAAATTGAGTCAACAAGTTCCGGCAACCAAGGAAATTTCACTGGCAAAGGCACGAGCCAGTGACGCTTCCAAAAGAGTTTGCTTACTTGGTGTCAAGGTTCATGGTGGCATTGGTATAATGGAAGATCATGATATGTCGCTGTACTATAGGAAGGCAAAAGCAGGAGAAATCGCCTTCGGCGATGGAGATTTCCATCGCGAGATTGTGGCTCAGCAATTAGACCTTTAGCAATTATAATGAGGTTTAGATTACTTCCTCGTCCTTAAGTTTATTGATATCCTCCCAGCCATAATCAAGCATCTCTATTAAAACATCTTCGGTATGCTGACCAAACTCAGGTGCCTCAGCACACACTTTTCCTGGTGTTTCACTGAATATAACAGGGATGCCAGGAGTCTTTATGGGCCCCCAAACTGCATGATCATATTCCACGATATATTCATTAGCTAACACCTGCTCATCATTGGCTAAATCCGAAAGGGTGTTAACTGGTGAGCATATGACGCCGTTTTCTCTAAGAATTATTATCCATTCATCTTTGGTCTTAGTGGCGAAAATGCCATCCATAATAGCAATTAACTCCTTAGCGTTATTCTGTCTTGATAAGAGATCAACGAAACGGGGATCTTTCTCTAGATGCTTCATTCCTAGTGCCTTACACACATTTGGCCACCATTTATCTGGCTGCAGATGGCCTAAGACAAGCCATTTACCGTCCTTACATCCATAATGGTTCCACAAAGGATTTCCTGCATCTGTCCTTGGTGTGTGGCGCATCTCTTGTCCACTTGTAAGAGTGAAAGCCAAACCCAGCCCTTGCAGCCAAATCGCAGCCCCAAGGAGGGAAGCATCCAACTCCTGCCCAAAGCCATAGCGCTCTCGAACAAGTAAGGCAGTCATTACTCCATAGGCGGTCATCACTGCTCCCATCTGGTCAGCCGGACCTCCGGAAAAATTCTGCTGGGGAGGGAACCCTTCCTCGCCAGCCCACATAAACCCAGACTTTGCTTGCCCGGTGTAGTCGAAAGAACCTTCACGAGCCTCTGGTCCTTTTGGTCCCCAGCCCGAGGCGCAAGCATAAACAAGTCGAGGATTATATTTTACTAATGTTTTATAATCAAGCTCCAGCCTTTCAGCGAGGTCACGGCGATGGTTATGGATGAAGACATCCGACTTTTCCACCAAACGGTAAAGGATTTCCCTAGCCTTCTCCTTTCTCAAATCCAATGTCAGGCTTCTCTTCCCACGATTGTTATACTCAAAGTAAGCATTGCGTCCCTTGATGCCAGCTATCGCTCCCAGCACTGCCATCATTCCCCTTGCCGGGTCTCCTGTAACCCGATCCTCGATTTTAATAACATCGGCCCCTAAATCAGCCAACATCACTGCTGCTACCGGCCCCTGCTGGAATATTGTCCAATCGAGAACCTTGATTCCTTTTAATGGTAGAGTCATATCTCACCTCCAATTCAAGTTATTTGAAATTATCTTATCCCCTTTTATAGGCATCAACACTCTCAATAAAGGCATCTATTCTTGATCTAGCTTGAACTTCATTATAATAGCGAATGTCTACAATATCACCCTCTAGAATTAAAGTTGGTATGTCTGTAAATTCCCTTAACACGTTAATTTGATGCATTTGTCCCACATGTATAGTACGGCATGTAAAGGCACGGTGGAAAACTATTCCATCTATCTTGTAATTATCTATCAGCTCTAAGAGGAATTCAACCTCGGGGTTCCCTGTATGCTTTTGTGCTTTTTCATGCCTATAGGTATTCTGTTTAAAAAACCTCCAGGCTATCCGCTCCAAAGGGTCAACTCCTGATGGTACTTCGACCACTGGAGGGGGATAATAAGTAACTTCTACAGGAAGAACGGCATCTAAACTCTCAAAGTGGTTAAGCAGTTGGAGGGCAAACCAGGGGGGCAGTCCTCCACCCCAGAGTATACGATACTTCTCATTGGGGACTACTCCTATTTTATTATCCACACGGTACTTTATTTCATTATATAACTCCTGATAGAAGTCATACGCTTGTTGAGTGCCGAGATAGAACCAACCGGGAACCATAGTAGTCATAGCGTCTCCTGTAGGCATGGGGGCAGGGATAGCTCTCCGAAGCCAATAAGCATCATTCCATATTTGAATAGTCCTTTCAATAAGGTCAGTAACTTCGCTTAATCGATCCCAGTTCATCTTCCTACCTGTATACTTTTCCAGGAATTCAACAAGCTCCCTTAACTCTTCGGTTATGTACTTAATGTAATAGCCCTCAACTTCTTTCAAGTTAGCATCAGCCGAGGGCCAGGGTAAGTTGAGAACATGCATTGGAGCGTTAGTATAGCGTCGTGAAGCTTGAAATCCTTTATATCTGGGGTCACAGATCATCATGCCGGTGCCCAGCATCACTGTAGGTCTCACCAGTCCTCCATCGGGCGAATTAGGCGGCATCTCCCCTAATTCTTTATACATGGCGTCAAAACCAAGCCAGCAGGTAGCATAAGTACAGAGATGGGAGGCATAGCCTTCAGCGTTCGCCTTGTCAAGGAACCTTTCAGCATCCCTTTTGGCAGCACAAACAGCGGCATAGTTCTCTGTACCCACAGAAATTATATCCATAGCTCTTAGAATATCTTCGTAATAGCTCATTATAAAATAATAAGCTAAAGGTTCCCCTATTGCCATCGCCTCCAGGGCTTTTTTATTCCATTCCTTGGTCATGGGACGTACTTTCCTGGTCGTCTCTAAAGCTTTTTTTGCCGTAGTTTTGCTAGGTTCTTCCATACTTCAGTTCCTCCAATTCTTAAATTATAAAGATATTATACACGGCAAGCAGAATACTAGAATAAAAAAACAAAATAACCAATTAAATTTTTTCACAAGCAAAAAACACACTCAGTAGATTTAGAATCTGCTGTCAGAACTTTGTGCATAATCTCGGTCTATCTATCCTTATATTACACCTGTTGAACCCATAGCTGCAATCACCTGGCCGGTTATGAAATAAGATTCATCGGAAGCCAAAAACACAATTAGAGGTGCAACATCCTCAGGCTCTCCCATGCGCTGTGTAGTACTTTCTACAGCTAGCTTTTCATAGGTCATTTCTTTGATCTTCGGCGGCATCGCTTCTGTCATTCCTGTCTTTGCTCCTGGAGCCACTGCATTGATACATATCCCAAATCGTGCTAATTCGCGGGAGTTGGATTTGGTTAGTCCTATTATTCCAGCTTTGGCAGAGCAGTAATTTGCTTGCCCGATATTGCCATAGATCCCAGCGGAGGAGGTGATATTGATTACCCGTCCTTTTATTTTGTTTTCAATCATATATTTTACAGCCGCTTGGGTATTAAGAAAAGTCCCCCGCAGGTGAACGTTAATGACAGCATCCCACTGCTCTTCTGTCATCTTAATCATCCGTGAGTCTCTAGTGAAGCCAGCATTATTGACTAGGATGTCCAATCTGCCAAACTCTTTCACCGCAGTCTCCACCATCTTTTCTGCTGTCTCCCTCGTTCCTACTGAGCCTATGCAGGCTACAACCTTCCCATCAAACCCTTTTATCTCCTCAACTACTTTATTAGCAGTCTCGGGGACAACATCGTTTACTACCACACTAGCTCCCTCCTTAGACAAACCTATTGCATATCCCTTGCCTAACCCCATTCCCGCGCCTGTAACGATAGCTACTTTGCCGCTTAATCTTGCCACTTTTTTAACCTCCTTAGATTTTATTTAAGTCGGGCTCGACTTTGTTCCGTCGACTCAAAATTATCCTTAGCTGAATTTAATGTCACGATGACCAGGCATAAGATTTCTATCTCTTAGTAATTACTCAAGCAAGTTATTTGAATTATATCTTTCTCTGGGGATTATATCAGCATTTTTGACTTCTTAACAAGGTTAATTCCTAAACCTAAGCTTAGCGGATCATCTTGCCAGGGAGCCACAAAGCTATCTGTGGGAATACCACTATCAAAGCCACACCAAGCAATTGAAGCAGTAGAAAAGGAATAATACCTCGCATTATACTTCCCACCTCCACCTCATCAGGGCATGCTCCTTTTAGATAAAAGATGGATGGCGCTGTTGGAGGGGTGAGGAAAGAGGTCTGCAACATAATTCCTATCAGCAAGCAGAACCAGAGAGGGTCGAAACCCAGACCTTGGGCTATGGGAAGGAAGATGGGAATAAAAATCAGACTTATGCTAATCCAGTCTAGCAGTGCCCCCAATATAAGGAGGATAAACATCATTATCCCTAGCACCCCCCAAGGTCCCATAGGGAGGGCGTAGAGAAGTTCTTCAATCGCCTTAGAAGCCCCGGCCGCAGCAAACACTCCAGTAAACATAAAAGCCCCAACAGCAGTAAAAAGAACCATGCTTGACATCTTTAGAGTGAGGATGGCTGTTTCCCCTAAAACCTTAGGGCTAAGCCTACGATAACCAGCAGCTAGTAGCAAGCTACCAAAGGCACCTATGGCAGCTGCTTCAGTTGGAGCAGCTATCCCAAGGAAGATTGTCCCTAGAACAGCTATGATAAGAAAGATAGGTGGAATAAGCGAGGTCAAACCTAAAGAAAGTTTTCTCCTTAAAGGAATTGCCCTTTCCTCAACGGGAGCTGCTGGCGCTAAGCGAGGCTGAAAAAAACATCTTATGGCTATGTAAGCAATAAAAAGGGCCGAGAGAAGAAGACCGGGGAAAATAGCACCCATAAAAAGCTTCCCTACAGATAAACCGGCTGTGGTTCCGAACACTATCAGCATTATGCTGGGAGGGATAAGGATGCCTAAAGTCCCACCGGCGCAAATAGTTCCCGTTGCCAATTCAATCTGGTATCCGCGACTAAGCATACTAGGCAGAGCAAGTAGTCCCATCATAACTACAGTAGCACCTACTACCCCAGTGCTAGCGGCAAACAAGGTGCAAATGATTATTGTGCCTATTGCCATCCCACCCCTTAAACCACCCATCCAGATATGCATCGCCTCATATAGCCTCTCGGCAAGTCCTGAGCGCTCTAACATTACTCCCATAAAAACAAACAGAGGAAGGGCAACTAAGTCATAGCTTGTCATCAAGCCGCCATATATGCGGCTAGCAAATAAAGTAGGGAGTGAAGGTATCTCTGCAACAAGCCCAAATATAAAGGCAAGCCCGGCGAAGACAAAAGCAACAGGATAACCCAGCAATACAAATATAATCAGTGTCACGAACATAACAATGGCGATAACTATAGGACTCAAAGCTGCACCTTCCTAACAACCATTACCAGGTTGCGAATAAATTCTGCTACCCCTTGGATGAGTAGGAGGAGAATTGCCACCGGTAAAACAGTTTTGTAGGGATATATCGGGAGCTTCCAAGCGCTAACCGCCGACCTTTCTCCTATTTCCCAGGAGGATTGGGCAAAGTCTATTCCTCCATTTAAAAGTAGAGCCATCACGGGGAAGAAAAAAACTGAATAACATACTAGATCAATAATTGCTCTTCCTCTAGGGCTAAAGCGAGTGTAAAAAACATCTATCCTTACATGTCCCCCGACGAGAAGGGTATAAGCTGCACCTAATAGAAACAGAGACCCATAAAGTATATAGCTAGTATCATAAGACCACGCTGTAGGATGAACGAAAGCATACCTGGCTATCACCTCATAGACCAGTGCTCCAATGAGAGCAAAGATAAGCCATTTCACTATTCTCCCCGTCCACTCACTAATGTGGTCAATATACTTTACAAAACTCCGCAAAACCTATTCTCCTTTTTGCGGAAAGTGCCCCTCAGCGGAGGCAATGAGGGATACTAAAACCCACAAGCTATTCATATTCAATTTTCATTATGAGTGATTCATAGTCATCCCATTCTTTCTGGAAATCCCTGTACGACTTCATCACTTTTGCATACATAGGATCTTTCGCAGCTAATTCCTTAT
This sequence comes from Chloroflexota bacterium, assembly GCA_034190625.1. Lineage (GTDB taxonomy): Bacteria > Chloroflexota > Dehalococcoidia > GIF9 > AB-539-J10 > CG2-30-46-9. Next base: position 7,695 of record JAXHSX010000027.1, on the reverse strand, counting down.
CCTTCTCGATAGTCAGTTCTTTCACCTTCGCCAGCACCTCTTTATCCAATTCTATTATTTCCACCCCGTAATCCTTAAATGCAGCTAGCGCCTTCATATCCTCCATGGCGCAATGAGCTTCTAGATTTAGCGCCACTTTGTCATTAGCTGCCTCAAATATGGCTTTCAGGTCATCGGGCAGTGCTTCCCATGCATCTTTATTCACTAGGGTCTCAAGGCATGTTCCCGGCGAATGCACCCCAGGGACAACCATATACTTAGCAATTTCATGGAATCCTAACATACGATCGACAGCGGGGGTGCTATACTCAGTAGCATCTATTATCCCCTTTTCCAGTGCCGAGTATATTTCACCTCCGGGGACAGTACTTATAGAAACCCCCATGTCCTTAAGGATATCCGCCCACGTGCCTATGGTTCTAAATTTCAGACCTTCGAAATCCGCCAGAGAACGGATAGGTTTATTGGACCAGGCAAATGACTCTGGAGGGATCACGCCGTTGAAAAAGGGTATTATATTATATGGTGCATAAAGTTCCCGCCATAACTCTAAGCCTCCGCCAAACTTAATCCAGGTCATCAACCCTATGTCGTTCATACCTGTGGGAACAGAACCAAAGAAAGGTGCAGCAGGCATCTTGCCGGTCCAATAAGTGGATAGGGTACTTCCAGCTTCTAAAGTCCCCTTACTTACAGCATCAAATACCTCATAAGCCGGCACTACCACACCGGCAGCATAGAGGTCGATTAGAAATCGCCCTCCACTCATCTCCTCGACGTATTCAGGAAACTTGTCTATCCCTAACAAAGTATGAAGTGATTCTGGCCAACAAGTTCCCATTCTCCACTTAATAACCTCTGGTGCTGGCGTTGGTTTCGGTGTGGCTTCTGGTGTTGATGCAGGAGCGCAAGCAACCACCAAGCTTACAATAACTACCAAAATAATTAATAATTTGACAATCGATTTACGCATTTCCTTCAACCTCCTTGTTTATTTCCTTCCCATGTCTGCCCCAAAGTTAACTTATTACATCATCCCACCTCCTTGACTCAACCGTGTTAGCTACTTCCCATCACACTGAATGCCCTCAATTGAAAAAGTCACATAATCCAGTTGGCGGGCATGTCGCCTCTTTGGACCGAATCACCATTCTCTTTTTCTTCCCGTATCTTAGATTATACGGATAGCTTGCCAAGTTAATATTATCCTCCATCACCGTGGTGTCTATGCGGAATTTATTACCCCTAATGACCTTCTCCTCGCTCAACTTCAGCGCCAGGACATCATTGAGGTCACACACAGCGTCCTCTCTATATTTGCGGGTAAGCTTGATCAAGGTGGTGTCATCTGAGACACGGTCTTTAAGGTGGGGGTGGCAAAGGTACCTCCAAGTGAAACTGCCCTTCACATTTTTCACCAACATCTCGCATCCCAGCTTATACCGACGCTTGAGATACATCATCCTCAAATAGGTGGCTATGGGAGTAGTCGGCCTCCTACCTGAAAGAGGCAAAGAAAAGCTCATCATTCAGCAACCTATCTACCTCAGCCAATTTGTCGCTCATCTAGAAAGCTTAGGTGACAAAACTGACTCCAATAGTGATGGTTCATCATGACTTAAAAGAAATACGGGCTCTCCCCTCTTTCTGCTCCATTCTACCACCTACACACTCAGATTGCGTTTTTCAGAAGAAAATAAATGGTTTTACCCTGCTAATAAAATTACTACATAAGGCAAATTTTGTCAAATAGCTCTATTACCCATGTTAATTACGATTCAAAAGTGAACTGTTAATGCCTGAAAATTGAACTCCAGTGGTACATTCTTCCAAGAAGGGAGGGATGTATGGAACAGATACATAAACGGTTCACTACCGAGCCAGTAGGAGCTCTACTGAGAGGATATTGCCGGGGGACGTTAGACAGGGCAACAGTCGAGGAGATATTGGAGATCGGTAAAACCAGATTCTTTGCGCTTTTAAGGCAATCTCTCCATGATACAGACACATTTTCTGTTACTAATCAGAGAACTACCCCAGATGACTTTAGCCGTAAGCTTTTATATGCTGATTTGCTTGAATATGAAACAACCCGGGTTCATATTAAAGTCTCTGAAGCCTTTTGTTTAGACCATTTGTCTTACCAAAGCCATATACCTCAACCAAGGATGTCTTCAGCTTACGAGAGAAAAGAATGGTCAACGGGTATCGAAGGATATCTTTGTTCAATCATGAAATAGCAGTACCGCATGCGCCACTGAGAAAAGAGGTTGAGGTTCATCAGGTTCCTGACATAAGAAGAGAGACTTTGGAGGTTCTAATATGGTGGGAAAACCAAATGGTGTGCCCTGTTACTTATCTATTAAAGTAATTCCCTAGAGTTCACTTTCGAGCTTTACAGGAGTTCACTTCTCAACTTTTACTAACAGGATTCGAGACCGCTAAAAAATAAATGTTTTCCGGAGCCTTGGTGAAAAAACCATCATTTGATTGACAGGAGATATGATGATGGCATACAATTTTTCTGCAAACTGAAAAAAGGCTTTTGAAAGAACAAGCCATTTTACCACATAAGGAGGTGTTAATGTCAGGAGGGATAGTAGCATATGGAGCTTACATTCCGTTATATCGGTTAAGTTTAGAGACAATTGCTCACGTTTGGGGTGGTTCTGTAGGACGTGGTGAGAAAGCTGTGGCTAATTGTGATGAGGATAGCTTGACCATGGCGACAGAGGCTATTATTGACTGCTTAGGTAGCGTAGATCGTGAGTCGGTCGACGGCTTATGCTTTGCTACTACGACACCAGTTTATAGAGAGAAACAAAATTCAAGTATAATTGCCAAGGCTGTTGATCTACGCCGAGACGTAATAACGTTAGACATCGCGAATTCCTTAAGAGGTGGTACCAGTGCCCTGAAGGTTGCAATCGATGCAGTTAATTCAGGCTCGGCAAAAAAGTTCCTTGTGGCAGCCGCTGACTGCCGCGTGCCTGCTCCAGACTCGACTTTTGAGTTACTTTTTGGTGATGGCGCTGCTGCCTTTTTACTTGGGGATTCTGATGTCGCTGTAGAAATAGAAGGCAGCCATACTATCTCAAGTGAATTTATGGATATATGGAGAACTGAAGAAGATGCTCATGTTCAGAGCTGGGAGGAACGATTTGTTGTTTCACAAGGCTATCTTGAGCATCTTGAGGAAGCGGTCTCTGGGCTATTCACCAAGTATAATATCACCCCAAAAGATTTCACTAAAGCTGTTTTTAGTGCTTATGATCTTAGAAGGCATGGTGAAATTGCTAGGAAACTGGGTTTTAACCCTACAACTCAGGTGCAAGATCCCTTACTTACTACAGTGGGCAATACCGGAACGGCCTCAGCTTTAATGATGTTAATAGCGGCTTTAGAAGAGTCGAAGCCTGGAGATAGGATCCTTTTTGCGAGCTATGGCGATGGAGTTGATGCTTTCATTCTACGAGTGACTGATCAAATAGAGAAACTCAGAGATAGGCGGGGAATAAAGAAGCATTTAGCCTCAAAAATGATGCTTCCCAATTATGGGAAGTACCTGCACTTCCGCGACCTTATGAACTGGGAGGTGAAACGACAGTGGCCTGAGTTTGCATCTCTAAGCATGTCATGGCGTGATAGGAATTGGGCGATTAGTTGTCGAGGGCAGAAGTGCAAGCAATGTGGCACAATTCAAATCCCGATGCAGAGGGTATGCACTTGGTGCCAAGCGAAAGACGAATTTGAGGAAGTCAGATTATCAAGTAAAAAAGGCACCCTGTTTACCTATAGTCTGGATCATTTGACCGTAATAACCCCAGATCCTCCGAATGTTATCGCCGTAGTAGACTTAGAGGGAGGTGGCAGATTCTACACCACGGTGACAGACCGTGACCCTGAGAAGCTTGCCCCCGATATGCCAGTTGAGCTTACATTCAGAAGAATACACGATGCATTGGGAATCCATAACTACTTCTGGAGATGTCGACCAATAAGAGTTTAAGGAGGGGAAAATGGCAGAAAGCTTCAAAGATAAGGTCGCCATAGTGGGAATGGGCTGCAGCCGATTTGGTGAGCGGTGGGATGCCAGCTCATCTGATTTGGTTGTTGAGGCATCCTATGATGCTTTTGAGGACGCCGGCGTGGAGATTAAAGACATTGACGCTGGTTGGATCGGTACGATTGCCGGTGCGAGTAGATCCATGACTTCCAGTCCAATTACAGGAATTGGCCTATCAGGTCCCTTAAAGCTCCATTATAAACCTGTTACCAGGGTGGAGAACGGGTGCGCCACGGGAACAGACACTCTAAGAAACGCTGCTTTTGCTGTAGCTGCCAAGGTATATGATCTGGTCTTAGTGGTAGGTGTCGAGAAGTTGAAGGATGCCGGATTCGGTGGTCTGGGCGCAGTCCCTATCCCGTTAAATCCTGTATATGAGATTGGTTTTACAGCACCGGGGCAGTATGCACTGGCTGCCACAAGATACTTTCGCCGCTATGGTCTTACTCCAGAGGAAGGGAAACGAACCATAGCCAAGATCTCAATTAAGAGCCACCACAATGGCGCCCGAAACCCCAGGGCCCACTTGCGTAAAGAGATAACCATGGAGCAGGTAATGAATGCTCCCATAGTCTGCTGGCCCCTTGGGTTATTTGATTGCTGTGGGGTAACTGATGGGGCAGCGGCCGCTATTATATGCCCGGCTGAGAATGCCAGGCGATACCGAGATGACTATGTACTCATTAAAGGATTAGGGCTTTCCATAGGCCCTGGCCAGGGCAATATAAGAACAGACTACGACTACACCCACTGGGAAGAAACAGAATGGGCCAGCAGAGAAGCCTATGCTATGGCCGGGATCAAGAATCCTCGTAAGGAACTTGATCAAGTAGAGGTTCATGATTGTTTCTCTATCTCCGAGCTTATAGCTGTTGAATCCTTGGGACTATGTGAAAAAGGGCATGCAAAGGAGGATATTGATGCCGGTGTCTGGGAGCAGGAGGGTGAAATTCCAGTCAATCTTAGTGGTGGACTCAAATCCTTTGGTCATCCAATCGGCGCTAGTGGCTGTAGAGAAGCCTATGAAGTATACAAGCAACTTCAGGGAAAGGCAGAGGATAGCTCCCGTCAATTGAAGAACCCTCGGATAGGGCTAGTTCATAATCAGGCAGGACTACCAGGTAAGTTCATGTGCGCCGTGGGAATTTATGGTCTACCTGAATAGTGGTTTTACAGCGTTCTGAAGGACAATCCTCTTTTTGGTACTCCTGTGTGGAATCCCAATACCTGAGGGTAAGTCGTTTCTCGCGATAATGATAGAAAAACTGAGGAGTAAAGAAAGGAGATTTCTGAAATGTATCTACGACTCACCACTGAAGAGGAGAAGTTTCAACATGAGGTTCATCAATTCCTTCTGGAGCAAAATACATGAGAAATTATCAGAGGATTTGAATTAGCAAACTCATGTGAGGACGTAGGTGAGGTATCCCGCCAATTCTTACAGGAACTAGTTCAGAAAGGCTGGCTTGTCATATCATGGCCGAAAGAATTTGGTGGACAAGAGAAATCCAACACGCTGTTGTTTATCCTTATGAATGAACTGAGCTATTTTGAGATGTCTCCTTCAGATTTCGCAGCAGGCATTGGTAGTAGTTTCATCTTCGGACCCCTCTTAATGCGTTATGGAACTAATCAGGTAAAAAGGGAACTGCTCCCTTCAGTGGCAAAATGTGAGGTAGGATTTTGTCTAGGATGGAGTGAGCCAGATAGTGGGTCAGATCTTGCTTCTGTGAAAACACGAGCTGAGGATAAAGGTGATTATTACCTGGTAAATGGTCAGAAAACCTTCGGTACTGCCACACATTTTGCTACTCATCAAGTATTCCTTGCTAGAACAAATATTGATGTACCAAAGCATAGAGGGCTTTCAGTTATGATGACAGAGCTGAAGAGTCCAGGAGTCACCGTCCGCCCTTTATGGACCATGGGAAATCATAGACTAAGCGAAGTTTACTTTGACAATGTGAAAGTTCCCAAGAAATACTTGTTGGGAAAGGAAAACGAAGGGTGGAAGTTTACAGTTGAAGAACTTGACTTAGAAAGGATGTTAGAGCCAGGTAATATCAAGCGCATCCTTGATGAGTTGGTAGGATATGTTAAGGAAACCACGCGCAATGGTGAGCTTCTAGCAGGAGATCCGCTGATTAGACAAGAATTAGCCGAGTTAGCGATCGAGTTTGCAATAGCAAATTCGCTTTTCATGAGGATAGCTTGGATGTTAGACCAGGGGAAGATACCATCTAACGAAATTTCTATGGAAAAGGTGTTTGTTAGCGAGCTTTGGTATCGTGCAGCCGATCTAGGAACGCGAATTTTAGGATTGGAGGGAATCCTTGAAGAAGACTCTAAGTGGGCTCGATTAAATGGGTTGATAACTAGACAATATCAAAGGAGTATTGGGCGAACTATTTACATGGGGACATCTGAGATACAGAGAAACATAGTTGCCACAAGATGGTTAGGCCTTCCCAGGTGAAGAGAATCAGTATTTTTAGGCATATCTAGTACCCAAAAATCATATCTAGTACAAAAAGATAAAGATTAGTATTTGAAACGATGGATGAAGTCCATCTAGCTTATCATCTCTAGGAAGGCTTGAACCTTAAGCTTAAGCTTGGTGATGTTTACTACTACATACTCATCTTCGATATCCAGCAAAGGAAACCCCTCCTTGCCAAGGAACTCTTTTACATCAGGAAGGTCAAGGGCATAAGTATCGCAATATCTCATAATATGGAGAATGATGCCATTGACATTAAAATCCCTGGCAAAGTCGCGTATATGACCGAATCGAGCCTCTAAATCTTCCTCGTGAGTGCTATAATCCTGCCCTCTATAGAATCTGGGACAAGGAATCTTTTCCAGGTATCGGTTAGAAATGCTTCTTAATGGTTCGTCGCTAGGTTCTATATCGTGCCAAAATGGCCTGGAGCCAATAGATAGTTCGTCCATGACTATGTTAGCTCCGCTCTCCTCAATCATCTCTATGAAATCCGTGCTATCTATTTCAGACCCATATATAAGCAGCCTGGCTGGTTTCTTTTGAGGTCGGTCTTTACGCGCGATAACATCTTCGATGACTTCTTTCAACAGTTCGTTAGATTCTTTCACAGGAAGGCTCATTACGGAGACAAGTGTCTTTGTTACTTCGCTTCCAGAGATGTCTGGGGGGTCTTTTTTTCTTAGCTCATATAATTTCCTGACTAAATCTCTATTCTCATTATGAAGTATTATTGCTTCATTTAGATCCTCAGTGGTAAGTTCTCTTCCGATAAACCTTTCTACACTCCGCTTAAAGGTATTTATTTCCGCCAGGAAGAATTCATGTGAAGGTTGGGACATGCTATGGGGGACATTTATGAAATGAACATAGCTGGATCTAACATTGTGTCTCCAAATATCGTATAGTTTTACAATATTATCACAGGAGTGAGATAACACAAACCCATCCAGGAAATCATATTGTCCTCGAAGAGCAAGGTCAAGGGAACTACGAACATAAGGGCAGGCAATAACCTCCATATAACCGTCAGCCTTGGTTATATCTTCCTTAGCATTGCCCGTAATTCGATAGGGAATGAGGTCAGCAGCGGTAAATATCTCTACTGGTGTCAAACAACAGAAGTAGC
>JAXHSX010000026.1:0-5436 GCA_034190625.1 Chloroflexota bacterium | reverse complement strand
GAGAGAATGGTGGATAATATCAGGCAGCATTGTCCGTCTAGTTGGGAGGTGAATTCCTACACATTCTCGACGGGCTTACCAGCTTTAATCGATGAGCCTGATGAATACCTGCCTCGCGAGTTGCCAGCGGCTGATTTACTGATATCCCTCGGTGAGCATCCAGGAGTAGCTCAGATGATCCCTGATATGGTCAAGATGACTGGTGCCAAAGCAGTCATCGCCCCGGCCGATAACCGTGCGTGGTTACCTCCCGGCTTAGCCAGGCAAATTCAGCGTAAGCTTGAATCAATGGGAGTTGATATGGTCCATCCGGTTCCCTTCTGCACCTTGACGGAGAATGACAGTCAAAATCTCTATATACGAGAATTCGTCAGTTACTTCGGTATGCCCGTAGTGGATATGGAATTCTATACAGATGACAGACACAGAATAGGAAAAGTTAAGATTATCAGAGATGCTCCTTGCGGTAGCACTCGGTTTGTGGCTGATGGCTTAGCTGGAATATGGTTCAGAGATGCTGTGGAGAAAGCTGGACTTCTGCATCACCAATTCCCTTGTCTGGCGACAATGGTGATGGACCGTGAGTTTGAAGACACTCTGATGCATCGTGCCGGGGCCATGGTCAAACAGGCAGTGGAAAATCCTATCAAGGATGCTAAATTAGGCAAATCTTCAGTTTAAGAAGAGCCAGTCAGCTCCTTCTCGTCTGAATTTAACAAGACTATAATGAGAAACGGATTGATTATACGGTAACAATGCCAGGGCTCACACAGCACAAACAAAAGCAGAATGGTTCTAAGAGGTACTTGCCTCTCATGTTCCTATCTCTGCACTACTTAAAAATCGAGGAGGTTTGCAATGAAAGCATGTGAAGGACAAACTGGTCGGGTTTTCCTGATGCGTCTTGAAGACGGCGATGTGGTGCCCGATTGTATTGAGCGTTTTGCAGAGGAGAATGGAGTGTATGTCGGGCAAGCTATCTTGGTGGGTGGAATCGGAGGTGGCGACGTAGTTGTCGGCCCACGACGTTCTAAAGAGATGCCACCACAGCCAATGCTCCTGCCCATCGATAGCGCACATGAGGTAGCAGGAGTGGGCATACTTGCTCCCGGTGAGGATGGCAAACCAAGTCTGCATATACACGCTGCACTGGGACGGGCAGGGCAAACCCTGAGCGGCTGCTTGCGAAATGGTGTTACGACTTGGCTCGTCGGAGAGGTAATCCTCTACGAAATCCTCGGTGCGAATGTAGCGCGTATTAAGGACGAGCAGTGTGGATTTGCACTTCTGGAGATTGGTGTAGATAAGGACAGCTAGTTGTATACAAAATACAAATAGCGTAACATTTATTAGAATTAAGCTATAATAAATTTTACAAGATTCTGGAATAGAGAGGAGCATTATGTCGCACGAAGAGAATCCCAAGAAAAAAGCCCGGGTGAAAGCTTTAATGAAATGTTCGAAGCATTTGGTAGCGCTATAAGCGAAATACTCAAAGATCCCGAACTGAAGCAAAAAGCCGGGGAATTTGGAAAAAGTGCAGTTAAGTCAGCAGAATCTCTGACGAATAGATTTAAAGACGAGGATGTTAAAGATAAGTTTAGAGATGTAGGCAAGGCGGCTCAAGCCTTTGGTAAAAGTGTAGCGGACTATTTTGAAGAGAGCAAAGATAGAAAGGGATAATATTGATTGCCTAGGATAAATATTATGAAGAATATATATATAGTTCTGACGGTAGTATTGATTACAGTAGTTATGTTAATAAGTGGGTGTGCGGCACCAGCGGAAGAAGTAACACCGACAGAAGAAGTAACACCAGCGGAAGAAATAACACCAGCAGAAGAAGTAACACCAACAGAAGAAGTCGCGCAGGCCAAGAATGGTGAAGTTGTTAAAGTCCATTATACGGGTAAAACTGATGATGGTACGGTATTTGACAGCTCCTTCGGTCATGAACCCCTGCAATTTACCATAGGAGAGGGTAAATTACTCTTCAGATTTGAACAATCTGTAATCGGTATGAAACCTGGCGAATCAAAAACCATCGAAATTCCAGCGCATGAAGCGTATGGCCCATATCGCGAAGACCTGGTGATGTTCATAGATTGGAGCCAGTTATCGGAGGGCGTGAAACCAGAGGTTGGCCAGCAGCTAAAAAGCACTCAGCCGGATGGTCGAATGATTGTAGCCACAGTGATCGAGGTCTCCGAATCAGGCATAACAATAGATGCCAACCATCCTTTAGCCAAGGAAGACTTGATCTTTGATATCGAGCTTATAGAGATCGTGTGATTTGGCTGTGATTATATTCCATGGACGGTGTTTCACCTCAGCAGCATTTGTTTAGTATAGAAACAAGATTTAGGCACATAACTCGGTGTGGGAATATTCATGGGGAGAGATCTACCGTAACAATGGTTGTTATGCTGTATGTGAATTTAGCAGTAAGCTGAAGACCCACGTGGCTTTTTCAAGTCACGGATGGTAGCAATAGAAAGGAGATTTATATGGAAGAAGATTCAGTGTTCAAGAAAATCATGGTGTGTTTGGATGGCTCAAGCCTTGCCGAACAAGTCTTACCCTATGCCGCAGATCTGGCGTTGCGATTAGGCTGTAAACTAGTGCTTCTCCAAGTGATTGACGTGCCAAGCACTATTTATACACCAGGACAAGTTACAGGCAAGACACACTGGCTGGAGCGAATTCAAAAAGAAGAGGCCACGTCTGAGACTTACCTGGAAAGTGTATCGCTACCGCTACAAGAGAGAGGATTGGATGTGGAGAGCGTTACGCTACAAGGAATAGCAAGTGAAACCATAGTTAGCTACGCCAGAGAAAATGAAGTGGACCTTATTGCCATTACTACCCATGCGCGCAGAAACTTGGGACGATTAGTATTTGGCAGTGTGGCAGACTTTATCCTAAGAGAATCGGGGCTGCCAACCTTTTCAATAAAGCCGCAACACACTCAGACATAGCATGCTGTCTATGTTAAAAAGAACGCCATAGGTCAACAAGAATGAACAAGGCATGGTAAGGCAGCACTGTAGGTCACCTGGTTGCGCTACTTAGTGTGACCGACAGCGATGCTGGATTTATGGGGATCGGTAGCTATACTGACCAACCTAGCCGAATACAGGTAATGGTGAATATGTTCAGTCTAGCCGAGAGGCAGAGTGAAAACAAGGCAGCACTACAATATCTGTTCAAGATAATGCTCCATAGTCGAAATGGTGACCATAAAGTGCGCTGAATGTAAGAGCAAAATCTTTAAATACTTAAAGGTTGGCAAAGGGCGGATATTGCACTGCTGGAAAGACAGAATAATCAAAGATTACAGCGTTTTGGAGGGAGACAAAGTTAAATGTCAATGCGGCAATTTAATCGGGATTGATGAAGGAAAATGGATCAAAATGAAGCAGCATTCCTTTATCCACTCTGGAACGAGGGCAAAAGGATAAAATATCTTTATGAAACTTATAAGCGCTTGTCTATTGGGAATCGAATGTACCTGGAATAGCACAGCTAAATACAAGAACGAGCGAGCTATTCAAGTTTTAAAAGATGAGATTCTAATTCCCGTTTGTCCCGAACAGCTAGGAGGGCTGCGTACCCCTAGGCCGCCTCAGGAAATCCAAGGTGGGACTGGCGAGGATGTTCTCAACGGAAAATGTAAGGTGAAAAATATAGAAGGTGAGGATGTCACCCGAGAATTCATCAGAGGAGCGGAAGAAACTTTGAGAATTGCCAAGCTATTTAATATTAAGGAATTTATAGGGAAATCTAAAAGTCCATCGTGTGGTTATGGTCAAATATACGATGGTACATTTTCCAGGAGCTTAGTCGATGGCGATGGTGTCACTACCGCATTATTAAATAGGAATGAATTTAAAGTTATTACCGAACAGTAGTACTCAATACGATTCTATAGCTCATGAACGTGGCGAATTTCAATATTTTACACGAAGCTACCCTTCAAGGCCGATATGGCTTCATCTACCCTTAGCGTCATATCTGAGGAACCTTTTCGGAGGCTTTCAGATGCCTGTTGCACCTTCTCTTCTAAACTGCCATCCAAGATACCGTAAACAGCCAAATAAGAGCGCAGCCGCCTTTCAAGCTTGACCTTCAGTCTTTCCACTGGAGGCATAGTTTGGTATTCATTTATAGTCTTCAACATTGCCTCCTTGTCTTCAGGAAGCTTACCCTCTATCTCCCACAGCAGATTTGACATCTGATCACTGGCGACATAAGAATTGCAATCCAGATTTTCAATAAATAACCTTATTTCATCGACAACCTCATCTTCTGTTGGCTGCTCAAACTCTCCGCTTTCTTGCTTGTCGTACAGAGGTGTGCCCCTGCGGACTATCAAACTCCTGATTCTGATGAAAGCAGCATCTATCTGGTTCAAAACCCTGGCTGTCTCAAGAGCGTGTGTTTTTGACCATCTTCTACCGCCAAGCCCAGGCATCACATACTCGGATAAGGATATGCCAGATTCAACCACCTTTTTGCCACCTCTGATGTGCTCCTCAGCAGTCACACCTTTCTGTACATACTTCAGAACTTCATCATAGCCAGATTCTAATCCAACATGCAATCGCGAAAGACCAGCCTCATGCAATTCTTGGAGTTCCTCGAGAGATTTCCTGGCTGTCGTCTTGGACCTGGCATAAGAGGTAACTCGTTCTATGGTGGGAAATGTTTCCTTCAAGTATCTTATTACCTCCACCAGTTCTGGGGTTCTAATAATAAGACTATTGGCATCCTGGAGAAACACTGTTTTGGCCCCAGAGTGGAGCCAGTTGGCTACATTGCTAAGGCTATGAAATCTTGCTGTTAACACTTCAGGTTCCACAAAAGCTCTTCCATATATCTGAGGATTGCCCTGAACCATCAACGTCAGCACTTCATTGGTTACACTTCCCGAATATCCCAGCCTCCATGATGCTGACTTCATTTCATCGCTCAAGGCTTTGATTACGTCTATATCTCTTTTTACCTGCGCTACGCCTCTATATTCAAATCGTTGATCCCTATATGCACTGCAAAACTGACACTTATTCCAAGGACAATTTCTGGTTGCTCTTATCAATAAGGAGCTGTCCTGCCCTTCGCTCGGTGGTCTAATCGGCCCAAGCTCAAAAGCATAATCCGTCAGCTTTTCCCCATTATTTTTATCAGCAGGCATTGTATTCTTCCAGAGTAATATAGCATTTAAATACTTCATTTGCCACTTCGATTTCGGCACGCCTTCGACTGCTTTTCACTATTCTTCTTTATCTCTTAAAAAGTTCTCTATGTCTTTAACAATGTCTTTATTAAAGGGTTCCTTATTTTGTATGCCTTGACTTGCTTTGGGCAATATTGTTATATCGCTATAAAATCACAACCTTGACAAATATCACATATAGATAGACAATAAGAATTAGA
>JAXHSX010000025.1:0-3354 GCA_034190625.1 Chloroflexota bacterium | reverse complement strand
CTCGTGTAAAGGTGGAGCATTACATCACGTTAAAAAAACATATAGATGAACTCGTGGGCGCGATCAATGGAAATTATGGATCTATCGGCTGGACACCCATCTGGTACCTGTACCGCTCTTTACCTTTTCACTCCCTCATTGCTCTGTATAGTATCGCTGATATTGCCCTCGTTACCCCCCTTAGAGATGGAATGAACCTTATAGCAAAGGAATACTTAGCAACCAAGACAGACGGAAAAGGGATTTTAATTCTTAGTGAGACCACTGGGGCAGCGAAGGAGTTGGGCGATGCAATTATAATAAATGTTAATGACCTGGAGGAAATCGTGCATGCTTTAGAGAAAGCCTTGGCCATGCCGGAAGAGGAGCAGATAGAGCATAACAAGACCATGCAGAAACGCCTGCAGCGTTACAATGTGGTGCGATGGGGAGACGAATTTATAAACAGACTGCTCCACACTAAAAACCTCCAAGGGGAGATGCAAGCAAAAGCATTGAATGGCAATACGAGAACTAAACTAGTGAAGGACTTCCAGCAGAGCAATCGAAGTTTGATGTTGTTTGATTACGATGGCACACTTGTTCCATTTTCGGAAAAGCCGTCAGAGGCAAAACCAAGTGACGAGCTTACAAGGTTGCTCGAGAAACTCACTAAAAACCCGAAAAATGAAGTGGTGCTCATAAGCGGGCGCGGCAGAGATTCCCTGGAAAAATGGTTTGGCGGCTTGAATGTGGGACTGGTAGCAGAACATGGCGTTTTGATCAAAGAAAAAGATAAAGGATGGGAGATGATAGAAGCCTTAGCAAACGATTGGAAGGAACGAGTACACCCGATCCTTGAACTTTGGGTAGATAGAACCCCTGGCTCCTTTATTGAAGAAAAGGAGTTTTCCCTTGTCTGGCACTATAGAAAAGCTGAGCCCAGATTGCGTGATTTTAGAGCAAGAGAGTTAGTAAGCGAGCTTTTAAATTTTACTGTCGATCTTGACCTTCAAGTATTAGAGGGGAATAGAGTAATTGAGGTGAAAAATACTGGTATAAATAAAGGACGAGCGGCTTTGCGATGGATTTCGAGAGAAGATTGGGGCTTTATATTGGCAATAGGCGATGATTGGACTGATGAGGACGTTTTCAAGGTTCTCCCTGCAACAGCATGGTCCATCAAGGTGGGATTTAGCTCCTCTGCAGCCAAATTTAATCTTGGTTACCCAATTCAGGTGAGATATCTACTTACGGAAATGGCACGAGGGTTAAAGTCATGAATGGTCCAGATGATTACCGAGAAGTAGCTTATCCGACTTTCTCAGGAGGAACTCATTAGCTTGATTTAGCCGTTGTAACAATTCGGCTTCACTAATAATTTTTACACCTAACCTTTGTGCCCTTGTTAACTTTAAGCCTGAGTCGGCACCGGCCACCAGGTATGATGTTTTGCCACTCACATCGGAGGTGGCCTTGCCTCCTAGAGTCTTGATTCTAGCTTCTGCTTCTAGACGAGTGAAAGATTCCAATCGTCCAGTGATTACAAACTCTAGACCGTCTAAAGGTAACACTTCTGGTTTAGCTGCCTCCTTACTTTTCAACCTCACTCCTGCTTTTTCCAGCTTCTCGATAATGCGTTTGTTCCCTTCTTGCCTGAAGAACTCAACAATACTATCAGCTATTTTCGGCCCGATAGACGGGATAGATAGAAGCTCTACTCCTGAAGCTTTAGCTAAATCATCAATGTTGTGAAAGTTATCCGCCAGTAGCGCAGCATATTCTTCGCCAACATGGAAAATTCCTAAGGCAAATATGACGCGAGCTAGAGGTCTATTCTTACTTCTCTCAATAGAACTGAGCACTTTGGAAATGCTTTTATCTGCCATCCTCTCCATATTGAGAAGCTGCTCTTTGTTGAGATAGTATAAGTCAGCAGCATCTTTAACCAGTCCGTCATCAAACAGAGCCTGACATAGTTGTTCTCCAACACCATCTATATCCATTGCGGCACGACTAACAAAATGCTTAATTTTCTCCAGAGCTTGAGCGGGACAGGCAGCATTAGTACAGCGGTGCATGGCCTCATCTTCAGGCTTAATTACTTCGGCTCCGCATACTGGGCAAATAACATAGTCAGGCGGTTGTATCTCCTCTCCAATGCCTCTCCTCTTTTTGTAGATTTCCCAGGCTTTTCCCTTCATAGAGAAAGCTCTTTCACTCCCATTGCGTAGGTCCTCTACAGGCTTTACAATCTCAGGTATAACCTCACCAGCTCGCTGCAATATGACCCAGTCTCCAATCCTGATATCTTTGTGGTGAATGTATTCCTCATTATGTAAAGCTGCTGAGCTGATAACTACCCCACCCACCCGAACTGGCTCCAAGACGGCATAAGGATTGAGACTTCCTGTCCTGCCTACATTTATGCCAATATCGATAAGGCGTGTGGTTCCCTGAATAGCAGGAAACTTGTAGGCAATAGCCCACCTTGGCTCGTGAGCTACGATGCCAAGCTCTTGTTGAAGAGTTATAGTATTGACCTTCACTACCATACCATCGGCTTCGTAAGGCCAGCTTTCTCGTATTTCCATCCAGCTTTGATGGTATTCTTCTGCCTCCTCAATAGTATGACACAAGGTGATGTTAGGATTTATCTTGAATCCCAGGGATTTAAGCCATTGCATAATCTCCCAATGAGTATCAGGAACTGTCTTTTCTTCAGCCCAACCCAAGCCGTAGATGAATATATCCAATGGACGTCTAGCTGTAATACTTGAATCCAGTTGCCTCACCGAGCCAGCAGCAGCGTTTCTTGGGTTAGCAAAGAGAGGCAATCCTCCTTTGGTCCTTTCCTCATTAAGCTTTTTGAAGCCTTCTTTAGGAAGATAAACCTCACCCCTAACCTCAAATCTAGGAGGCGCCTCTTCAGGTACAGAGAGCGGAATACTCTTTACAGTTCTCAAGTTTTGAGTGATATTTTCACCTCGGTAACCATCTCCCCGAGTTGCCCCAGTGACGAGCATCCCGTCAATATAAGTCAAAGCTACGGCCAATCCGTCAATCTTAGGCTCACAAACAAAATCGACGTAACGCTCACCTAGAAGATTACTGATTCTCTTATACCAGACAGCGATTCCCTCATAGGAAAAAGCGTTAGCCAAGCTAAGCAAAGGCTGGGGGTGCTCCACAACCCCAAACACTTCTACCGGCGGGGCACCGACTCTTTGCGTAGGCGAATCAGGAGTGATAAGCTCGGGATGCTCCTCCTCAAGTCTTTGGATATCCTGTATCAGCTCATCATATTCGGCATCGCTGATCTCAGGGCTATCCAGCACATAGTCGCGGTAGTTGTGATGATTAATCAGCTTGGTT
>JAXHSX010000024.1:0-11844 GCA_034190625.1 Chloroflexota bacterium | reverse complement strand
CAAATTCGTGACGATATATTGGGAATTTGGGGTACGAAGGAAAGTATGGGAAAATCGGTGGAAGGTGATATCCAGCAAAGAAAAAAAACTTTGCCCGTAATTTATGCACTTAATACCAGCGGGAGCAAGGATAAAGCAGAGCTTGAGAGGCTCTATTCGCAGGGAGACATTCAGGGGGAGAATATATCCACAGTAGTACGGGTATTGGTTCAGTCGGGTGCTAAAGATTATTCCCAAAATTTAGCTGAGCAATATTACCATAGAGCTTTAGAGCAACTTGAAGCCAGCGGTGTCGAAAAACATCGTCAGGCTCCTTTGAAAGAGATGGCACGTTTTCTACTGGAGCGTGACTATTGAAAAGAATTTAAGAACGTAGAGACGGGTTTTCTTAGCTTGTCTGCTGGATAGACCTGAAGGTCTGTTCCTAGGAAAGGAGGGTAGTGACAAAAAAAACTATAACAGACATAGATATGGAGGGGAAAAGGGTCTTACTCCGGGTTGATTTTAATGTTCCCTTGGATATCAATACTGGTTCCATTAGTGACGACAGTCGCATCCAAGCTGCGTTGCCTACTATTAAATATCTTACCGATCACAAAGCTAAGGTGATTCTGTGCTCTCACCTAGGACGTCCCAAAGGTAAGGCTGTTGAAGGGTTACGCATGAAACCAATAGCAGAGCGTCTATCCCAAATTACAGGTTTACCTATCAAGGTAGTAAATGATTGTGTTGGTGAAGAAGTGGAGAACAAAGTAAAAGAGCTTAAAGAAGGCGAGCTTCTCTTTTTGGAGAACTTACGCTTTCATCCCTAACAAGAGCAACACGACCCTAGCTTTGCTCGGAAATTAGCCGACTTAGCCGATATCTATGTTAATGATGCTTTTGGCACCGCCCACCGTGCTCATGCCTCCACTGTAGGTGTGGCAAAATATTTGCCAGCAGTAGCTGGCTTTTTAATGGAGAAGGAGCTTGAGGCTATGAGGCAACTATCAGAAAAGCAGGCATGTTCCTTCGCTTGTATCATTGGAGGTGCTAAGGTGAGTGATAAAATAGAATTGCTGCAAAATATGTTGAAGAAGGTTCATATTTTGTTTATTGGTGGTGGTATGGTGGCTACTTTTCTTAAGGCAGAGGGTTATGAGGTAGGGTATTCTTCGGTAGAGAGGGATAAGTTGGACTTGGCTAAGAAGTTAATAGAAGAGGCTCAGGAATGTGGAGTATGTCTTAAGCTACCCTCTGATGTTCTTGTAGCAGCAGAGATGAAAGAGGGAGCTCCCAGTAAAATAGTATCGATAATGGACATACCACAAGATAGCTATATTGTCGATATCGGACCAAGAAGTATTGAGCTCTTTTGCCAGGAATTAAGTAAATGTTGCACTATTCTGTGGAATGGGCCTATGGGTATTTATGAAATCCCTCAATTTTCCCGAGGGACTAAGTCCTTGGTCAATTTTCTCGCTACTCTTGATGCCACCACCATCATTGGGGGTGGTTCCAGTGCTGAAGTGGTTCAGGAGATGGGGTTGGTTGACAAGATGACACATGTTTCTACGGGAGGTGGTTCCCTATTAAGGTTTTTGGAAGGAGTCGTACTGCCGGGAGTCGAAATATTACAAGATAAGAACTAGGAGGTAATTAAATGCGTATGCCGTTTGTCGCTGGCAACTGGAAAATGAATACCACAATGAGCGAGGCAGAGAAACTTGTATATAAGATGCTTGTCCCGCTAAATAAAATAAGCGGGGTGGAAAAAGTACTCTGTCCACCATTTATTTCCTTATCGGTGGTAAAGAAGATACTTCGGGATTCAGACATTAAAGTTGGTGCTCAGAATATGTATTTTGAGAACAAGGGAGCTTATACCGGTGAGATATCACCGCTGATGGTTGGTGAGCTATGCGAATTTGTGATCCTGGGGCATTCGGAACGGCGCTACTATTTCGATGAAAGCGATGAGATTGTTAATAGAAAGATAAAGGCAGCTTTGGGAAATAGGCTCAAGTCAATTCTCTGTGTTGGGGAAAGGCTTGAGGAAAATGAAGGTGGCAAGACAGAAGAAGTAATTGGCCGGCAGTTAACAGGAGCTCTGGCTGGAATAGAACCAAATCATGATATAGTAATTGCCTATGAGCCTGTGTGGGCTATTGGCACAGGTAGGGCGTCAAGCGGCAGGCAGGCAGCGGTCACCGTCAAGTTTATTCGAGATTTCACAGAAAAGCTATGGAATATGGATATAGGACAGGATTTACGTATCCTTTATGGTGGAAGTGTCACTAGTGCCAATATTGCTGAGTTTGTTTCCCAATCGGAGATCGATGGTGCTTTAGTTGGGGGTGCTAGCCTTAAAAGCGAAGAGTTCGTAAGCATCGTTAATCAGACAGCAACAATTAGAAAGAAATCCTTCTAGTAACCAAGAGCTATTTAGTCAATAATGAAACATCTTATTGCCATTGTTGGTCCCACAGCAGCAGGGAAGAGCAATCTTGCTATTAACTTAGCTCAGTGCTTCGGAGGCGAAATAATAAATGCTGATAGTCGGCAAGTCTATCGCCATATGGATATTGGTACTAGCAAACCTACCTTAAGCGAGCGGGAATTAGTTCCACATCACCTTATTGATGTGGTGGATCCCAATGAGGATTTTAACCTGGCTCTCTACTATCAGTTAGCTACTGAGACAATAAACGCTGTGCATACAAAAGGCAAGTTGCCACTGCTGGTAGGTGGTAGTGGCCTTTATGTTTGGTCAGTAATAGAGGGATGGGATATCCCTGCTGTTCCGCCAAACAAGGAATTGAGGCGGGATCTGGAGATTAAGGCACAAGGAGAGGGTAGGGATACACTTTATCGGGAGTTGCAGACTATTGATCCTTTAGCTGCAAGTAAAATCCACCCCGGCAATATTCGTCGTATCATAAGAGCATTGGAGATATATTATGCGGTAGGGCAATATCCTTCGAAATTGTGGCGTAAAGAGGCGCCAGACTTTTCCGTACTTGTTGTTGGGTTGACTATGGAAAGGAGCGAATTGTATGGAAAGATTGACCAGCGTGTTGATAAAATGATAGAGAAAGGGCTTATTGAGGAGGTGAAGAGCTTAATGGAAAGAGGATATAACATTTCTGTACCGTCTATGTCTGGTATAGGATATAAACAAATTGGACAGTTCCTCGAGGGTGAAATAGCTTCGTCTACTGCTATTGAAAAAATAAAGTATGAGACGCATCGCTTGGCTCGTCATCAGTACGCTTGGTTTCGCCTCGGCGATGCCAGAATTCATTGGCTTGATGCCAGTCATTCTTGTGATATTACGAGCGTAGCAAATAACTTGGTAAAGGAGGCTTTATCATTGCGAAAAGCATAGCGACGAAGCATAGCCGAAGCAAACTCAGAGCGGGATTTCCCGTTTATGATCGGAACAGGCTTCGTAATCTTTGATACGGAATTGCCACGCTTCGCTCGCAATGACAAACGGTGACTTAATTAAATGAAATTCTCTAAGTTACAAGCAAGCGGAAATGACTTCATTTTGCTTGATGCTGAAGCTGTGGAATCGAAGTTTCTCCGTGATTCCATTCCCGCCTTAGCTCAATCTATATGCAGGCGTCGCTTCGGTATAGGCGCTGACGGGTTGATATTAGTAGGAAAATCAGGCGTAGCTAGTTTGAAGATGCGTATTTTTAATCCCGATGGTTCTGAAGCTGAAGCCTGCGGCAATGGGCTAAGGTGCGCTGCCAAGTATGCTATTGAGCAAGGTATTTGCAAACCACTACGCCATCCTGAGTCTCATTTTCTTCCCAATTCGTCGTCAGTTTTCGCGCTGACAATAGAAACTTCGTCAGGAACAAGGCAAGCTAAAGCTAATATGTCGGAGAACGAAGTAAGGCAGGTCGAGGTAAGCATGGGCAAGCCACAATTCCAGCCTGACCAGATTCCGATTGCCCTCACCCAAACCCTCTCCCTTGAAGGGAGAGGGAAGGGAGGAGGTGAAGCGAAGCAATCTCCAATATTGAATTATCCTGTTGTGGTGAAAGGGAGGAAATTAACATTATCGCTTTTGTCCTTGGGCAATCCTCACGCCGTGGTTTTTCTATCTCAATCGGTAGCCAAATTTCCCCTAGACAGGATAGGGCCTGAAGTAGAAAAACATCCCATGTTCCCGAAGAGAACTAATTTTGAGATAGCTAGAGTCTTAGATAAGGGGAAGATAGAAGCCAGGGTTTGGGAAAGGGGTGTTGGGGAAACTCTAGCCTGTGGTAGCGGTGCCTGTGCTATAGCCGTAGCTGCTCAGCTACTTGGCTATGTTGGCAATAGTGTTGACATAATATTTCCAGGTGGAACTTTAGTTATCTCTTGGGACGCGGTAGGAGAAGTATTACTTAATGGTCCAGTAAAAGAGGTATTCATTGGAGAATGGCAGTATAATAAACGTGATTAGAGATGTCATTTGTAACTATTATTATCATACGTTAAGGAGGAATTTCCTGAAACTGATACATTCTCTTATATCGCGATGGCTTGCGGAAAAACTGCATGCTGTTATTTTACTATAGCTAGGAGGCAAATGATGAGATTAGCAAAGCGACTTGATAAGCTACCTCCATACCTTTTTGTTGACATAAGCCAAAGAATTGAGGAAAAACGTGCTAAAGGTGAGGACGTAATTAGCTTTGCTATTGGTGATCCTGATTTACCTACGCCAGCTCATATTATCGAATGCTTGTGTCAGGCGGCGCATGATCCTGTTAATCACCGTTATCCGGAAACTGCTGGTTTGCCGAAGCTCCGACAAGCTATTGCACAGTGGTATGAGGAACGTTTTGGAGTCATTTTAGACCCGGATAAAGAAGTATTACCGCTTATTGGCTCTAAGGAAGGGATTGGACATATGGCTTTATGCTTCGTCGAACCTGGAAATATAGCCTTGGTGCCTGATCCAGGGTATCCTGTGTTTTCTATGGGCACTATACTGGCTGGTGGTGAGCCTTATTATATGCCTCTTCGAGAGGAGAATGACTTCTTGCCTGACTTCAATGATATCCCCGAAACAATAGCCACTCAAGCAAAGCTCATGTGGCTCAATTATCCTAACAATCCCACTGGAGCAACTACAAGTCCTGATTTCTTCGTCCGGGCAGTTGACTTTGCCAGACAATTTAATTTGGCAGTTTGCCATGATGCTGCGTATACTGAGGTATATTTTGATGGCTACAAACCACCAAGTTTCCTACAGGTATCTGGAGGCAAGGATGTGGGTGTAGAATTTCATTCTCTATCTAAAACTTATAATATGACAGGGTGGAGAATAGGTATGGTGGTAGGTAATGCTCAAATAATAGATGCTTTATTTCGCGTTAAGTCGAATCTAGATTCAGGTATTCCTCAGGCAATTCAATATGCTGCTATTGATGCACTAAGTGGTTCACAAGACTACGTCGCTGAGAACAACGATATTTTGCAACGTCGCCGAGACAAATTGGTAAATGCGCTTAAAGAAATAGGGCTAGAGGTAAAAAACCCCAAGGCTTCCTTCTATATCTGGACTAAATGTCCCCAAGGTTATAGCTCAGTGGAGTTTACTAAGGAATTACTGGATGAAGCCAGTATAGCCGTAACTCCAGGCATTGGTTATGGTAAAGAAGGAGATGGTTACGTCAGGTTATCGTTGACTATTTCCGATAACCGTCTGAATCAAGGGATAAATCGTCTATTATCCTGGCATAAGAGGGGGTTCTCCCTCACTTATGGGAGAGGGACAGGGTGAGAGTGCAAAGGGAGGCCCTTCCTTCAAACAAACGCCTCCCATCTGGCAAGGGACGGTAGGAGGAGTATATAAAGCAGAAACTATTTTCCACAGAGAGTAGGGCGGAGCAAGCATTCTTAGTGGGGGTAGAGGTTAAATCCATCCACGACAACTGGCCGATTAAGGATTCTTTGCAAGAGTTATCCTATCTGGCTCAATCGGCTGGTGCTGATGTAGTGGGCGTACTTTCACAGAGGCTAACCATATCTTCCCCCACCCATTACTTAGGTAAGGGAAAGATCGCTGAGTTAATCGATCTTAAAGAGCAGACCTACTACGATACTGTCATTCTTGATGACGAGTTATCGCCAAGACAACAGAGAAACCTGGAACAAGTGTTAGGAGTCAAGGTTATTGATCGTACAGCACTTATTCTGGATATTTTCTCCAAGAGAGCTCGAACTCGCGAAGGACAGCTTCAAGTTGAACTAGCTCAACATCAATATCTCTTGCCGAGGCTTGTTGGTCAGTGGAGTCATTTGGAAAGACTTGGCAGTGGTATTGGTACTAGAGGTCCGGGAGAATCTCAGTTAGAAACTGACCGACGTCTTATTCGCAAGCGTATTATTCGTATTGAGAGGGAAATAGAGAATGTGAGGAAAAACCGAGCTCTTTATAGGGGACGGCGTAAGGAGATGGGTATCCCAATTGTTGCACTTGTAGGCTACACCAATGCCGGTAAAAGCACTTTATTCAATACTTTAAGCCGAGCTAGCGTAACTGTAGAGGATAGATTATTTTCCACACTGGATCCTGTAACCCGACATCTGTCTTTAGCTGATGGGCGGATATTATTACTTACCGATACAGTCGGCTTTATTCATAAATTGCCGCCATCAATAATAGCAGCCTTCCGTGCTACACTAGAGGAGCTTAGTGAAGCTGATTTGCTTTTGCACATAGTAGACATAACACACAAGAGTGCTGCTAGCCAGTGCCACACGGTAGAAAAGATACTGGAAAAGCTGGAGCTAAAAAACAAACCGAGAATAACGGTATTTAACAAATTAGATATAGCTCTGAATAGTGAAGTGGAGTTTGAAACTTTAACCTTCGTCCCTTATCTTAAAGAACAAATTCCAGTACTCAATGAAGAAATAGCTTTAATTTCAGCTAGTAAAGGCTGGGGTATGGATAAACTCTTAGTCAAGATAGCTTGCAATTTATGGTGAGGGTAAATCAAACACTTGACTACGGTTGCTTTGTTGAGTGGACTGTGCTGGCTGAGCCGATAAAGGAGTACTTGGTGATGATATTGTAGCTAGGTATGTAACTATAGAATTGAGGACTGTTGAATTTATAGCTTTACTACCTTGACCGTGTGGATGCCAGGGATAGCCAGAATTTCTTGCCTTTGCTCTTCGGGAAGTAGCTCATCTATAGCGAGAATCATCAATGCTGAGCCGCGGGGTTTGAGACGACTTAGATGCATAGAACTAATATTGACGTTGGCTTTGCCAGTTGTAGTGCCGATAGATCCCACAAGCCCCGGTTGGTCAATATGGTAGCAGAAAAGAAGGTAGCCACCAGCAGGAACAATATCCATCCAGAATTCATCAACCTGGACAATGTGGGTTTCGCTATCTCTAACAGTTCCCGAGACCGTGGTAGTCTTCACATTCGTATTGATCTCCAGTGTGATTAAATTGGGGTAATTCTTCACAACTGGTTGTTTTTCTTCGCTAACCTTGAGACCACGTTGTGCTGCGATTAAGTTGACATTGACTAGATTAACCATTTCCTCGGTTACTGGCTGCAGCAGTCCGCTTATAACTGCGGTCTCAATTGGTTTGGAGTCGTAGTCGGTGATTTCACCGCAATATTTAACGTGTATCGAATTTACCTGTCCTTCTGTTAATTGACTGGCAAGGTTACCGATAGTTGCCGCTGCCTTAATAAAAGGTATTACTTCAAGGGGAACATGTGGAGCATTGACGGCATAACGGCTGAATTGACCTTGGAGCACGGTCAAAACCTCTTCCGCCACGTCTCTGGCAACGTTCATCTGAGCTTCAATTGTGGAGGCACCTAGGTGAGGGGTAACAATTATCCTGTCTTCCTTGAATAAAGGACTATCTGTTATTGGCTCCTTATCGAAGACGTCGAAGGCAGCACCGGCTATCTTCCCCTGCTGAATTGCTTTAAGCAGGGCTTTCTCATCGACTAACCCCCCTCGGGCACAGTTGATGATGCGCGCTGTAGGTTTCATCTTGGCTAGCTCTGCGGCGCCGATTAGATTCTGTGTAGTTGTCGTTGATGGCACATGCAGAGTAACAAGGTCAGCCTTCTGAAGGAGTTCATCTAAGGAAACCAGACTTACCTTGAGATGCTGAGCATAATCCTCGGAGACAAATGGGTCATAGGCAATAACCTGCATCTCAAAAGATTGAGCTCGTTTTGCCACTTCAGAGCCGACATTGCCTAATCCGATAATGCCCATAGTCTTGTTTCTGAGTTCAGTGCCAACAAACTGCTCCCTCTGCCATTTCCCTCTTTTGAGCTCGGTGTTTGCCTGGGGTATATTACGTGCCAGAGCGAGCATAAGTGCAATGGCGTGTTCTGCCGCAGAAACGGTATTACCTGTGGGCGCATTAACTACCACAATACCTTTTCTGGTAGCGGCGTCAACATCTATATTATCTATCCCTACTCCAGCTCTGCCGATTGCCTTGAGGTTTCTCCCCAGTCCGATGATCTCGGCCGATACTCGTGTCTTGCTGCGCACAATTAGAGCATCGTAGTCAGCAATTATTTCCTTGAGCTGATCAGGTTTTAGGTCGGGTTTGATGTCGACCTGAGCAGAATTATATAGGAGATCTAAACCTTCTTGGGGAATTTGCTCGGCAACTAATATTTTCATTTCTAATCCTTTCTCTTTAAGAGAGGAGATAGATTGCTTCCTCGCCTCGCTCCTCGCAATGATAAACAGAAAAGCGGTTCACGATGAAATTCTTCAGGATGACATTGCTTTAGGCAAAGCTTTGCTCAATGCCTCCAGTACTAGCTTAATATCATCTTCATTTACTAAGCCAAGGTGCCCGATACGGAATATCTTGCCTGATAATTTTTGCTGCCCCCCGGCAATAACTACATCGTATTCATCTCTGAGTATTTGAACAAGTTTGGAGGTATTGAATTTATCAGAAGCATTGACTGCTGTTACAGTGTTGGAGGCACAATCTTCTTGAGGAAAAAGAGATAATCCCAGAGATTTTACTCCTTCCCTAGCCATCTGAGCTACTCTGGCGTGTCGAGCAAATACATTAGCCAAGCCCTCGCTCGAGATTAAGTCCAGTGCAACATCTAAGGCGTAGCAAATAGAGATAGCTGGCGTCCAAGGAGTTTGTCCCTTCTCGAGGTATTCCTTAGCCTTGCCAAAATCAAAGTAAAAACGTGGCATCTTGGCCTGGCTATAAGCTTGCCAGGCATTCTTACTTACGCTGATCATAGTTAGGCCAGGAGGGATCATCCATCCTTTTTGAGAACCAGTCATTACTACGTCACAGTGCCATGAATCTACTGGCAGGTCAATGGAACCGAGACTGCTTATAGCGTCAACGAGAAGAAGTTTGTCAAACTCTTTAACCCTAGCGCTGATTTCTCCAAGGTTGTTAGTCACTCCGGTGGATGTTTCATTGTGGGTTACCAGCACTGCCTGTATGTCTTTATTTGTTCTTAATGCTCTTGTCACGACTTCGGGGTCAACAGGTTTTCCCCATTCAAAGGTAAGACGACTTACCTCAGCTCCATATGCCTGGGCGATTTCAGCAAAGCGGTCGCCAAAGACGCCATTAGAGACAGATAGTACCTTGTCGCCTGGTGATAAAGTATTTACAATAGCTGCTTCTAAGCCTCCAGTTCCTGAACATGTGAGTAAAAATACATCCTCCGTGGTCTGGAATACCTGTTTTAGTCTTGCTGTTATTGAGTTCAGAAGTTTGTCAAACTCCTCGCCTCGGTGATTTATCATTTGTTTGGAAAGAGCTTGAATCGTCTCTGGAGGGCATGGTGTTGGTCCGGGAATTCGTAATTGCATTTCTAGTTACTCCTTTAATAAATTTATAGTTTACAATTAATCCACTTTCGTTGCTATTCTAACAAAATTACGTTTTCCTATCCTTAGGACACTGCCGTGGCGAGCATTTATAATAGTGCTGCTTATTTTACTGCCATTCAGCTCAATTGCATTATGGGCAAGTAAACGTTTTAATTCGCCATTGCTCCTAACTATCCCTTCTTTAACCAATACAGGGGCAATGTCAATCTGATAGACTTCATCTCCGATGTGCCTAGATGAGAAGAAATATTTTGGTATTTCCTGCGGCGATTCTCTCTTCTGGAATACTTTAATGAAGTGTTCTTCTGCTTCATTAGCAGACTCTTTGCTATGAAACTGTGTTACAATTTCACGAGCCAACCTTTTCTTAATCTCCATTGGATTGACTGAACTATTATTCAATTGCTCTTTAGTCTGAAAAATCTCTTCATTAGGGACGTTGGTTGCTAGCTCAAAGTAGTTGATGATAAGAGTATCAGGAATAGACATTGTTTTACCATACATTTCCTGAGGCGATTCTTCGATACCTATGTAATTACTAAGGCTTTTACTCATTTTTTGACTGCCATCAGTACCAACAAGAAGAGGAACAAGAAAAAGTTGCTGAGGTGGTTGCCCCATGATCTTTTGTAATTCTCTACCCAAGAGGCAATTGAATTTCTGATCAACGCCACCGAACTCAACGTCAGCTTGGATTACTACCGAATCGTAAGCTTGAAGTAGAGGATAGAGCATTTCAGTCAAGGAAATAGGGTTGCCTGATGCATATCTTTTATGGAAATCCTCTCTAGCCAGGAGTTGAGCTATAGTAAATTTATTAGTAAGTCCTATTATTCTATCTAGGTTAAATTTGTCAAACCACTCGCTTTGCCATCTTATTTCTGTTTTGTCTTTATCTACTACCTTAAAGAATTGCTCCAGATAAGTTTGGGCATTAACTTGTATTTCATCTCTGGAGAGCATAGGGCGAGTGGCTGACTGACCACTCGGGTCACCTATTCTTGCCGTCCAGTCACCGACTATAAGAATGACCTTATGTCCCAATTCTTGAAACTGGCGCAATTTCCTCAAGCCAACTACATGTCCTAGATGTATGTCAGGGGCACTGGGGTCAAATCCCTGCTTTAAGTTTAGAGTTCTTCCCGAGTTCATTAGCTCTTTTAACTCTGTCTCATTGATGATTTCAGCTACACCTCGTTCAAAAATAGCTGTTAGCTGATAGATGTCAGTTTTCCGATTACAGTTGGTCATTTAGATTCTCTGGATAAGATTATTTCTATTTGCCGAATATCTTTGCTAATTTGTGTCTTTAGCTCCTCGGGAGAGGCGAAATTATGCTCCTCTCTCAATTTTTGTACAAATTCTATCTTAAGCTTTTTACCATATAGATTACCTGCATAGTTTAATAAGTGGGTTTCCACTGTCTTTTTATTATTGCCAAAAGTGGGGCGAATCCCTATGTTGGTCGCAGAAGCAAAAATTTGTCCATCTACGTGAGCAATAGTGGCATAAACACCATTATCGGGGAGTGCTTGCTGCGATGGTATGTCAAGATTAGCAGTCGGAAATCCCAAGACATGCCCACGTTGATCCGCAGTAATAATCTTGCTTATAACATAGAAGTGACGCCCCATCAACCTCTCTACTTTGGTCATATCACCTTGAGCCAGTGCTTGGCGTATGAGAGTGCTACTTATCATCTCACCATCTCTGGTAAAAGGAGCTATAGCTTCTACATTAAAATTCATTTCTTGTCCCAGCGAGCGGAGCAGGTCAATATTACCCTCACGGTTTCTACCTAAAGTAAAATCTGGCCCCACCAGAAGACTTTGCATTTTAAGATAATTCTTGAGCAGGGGGATGAATTCTCGTGCTCTTAGTTGAGCTAATTCCAAGGTGAAAGATATTACCGCGACCCAATCCATATCTGTTTCGTAGAGAAGCTTAACCTTTTCTTCCACATCAGTTAGCCAGGGTAACC
>JAXHSX010000023.1:0-5293 GCA_034190625.1 Chloroflexota bacterium | reverse complement strand
GTCGCCGGAAGAGAAAGAAATCGGGAGCAAGCTAACCTCAAGAGGTGAGCTTTGGAGGTGATGGGTCGTAGCGGGATTGCTGGTGATAGAGCTCTTCGACTCCAATTGTTTTGCTTTACTAGCTATGCTACGATATGGGTATGAAAACAGGGCTGGTTTATGATCCCGTATACCTGGAGCATGATACCGGTAGCCATCCTGAGAACTCACGGAGGCTGGTAGCCATAATGTCGCATCTGGAGGAGACCGGAGCTAAAGAGAAACTCGTCTCACTTGCACCACGTCCGGCAACAGTTGAAGAATTGGAAATGGTTCATGCCTCGGAATATATTTCCAGGGTAAAGAGTGAAGCGGAAAGAGGTGGTGGTTATCTTGACCCCGACACGGTATTGAGCCCCAGGTCTTATGAGGCAGCTTTATACGCTGCCGGTGGCGTTTTGACTGCGGTAGAAGAAGTAATGAAGGGTGAAGTAGATAACGCTTTTGCCTTGGTCAGGCCTCCTGGACACCACGCTGTTCGCGATCGAGCAATGGGCTTCTGTATCTTCAACAATGTAGCTATAGCAGCCAAGTTTGCTATACGTAATTTCGGTCTCAATCGCGTTCTCATTGCTGACTTCGATGTCCATCACGGCAATGGTACTCAGGAGACATTTTATGCCGACCCTAAAGTTCTTTATTTCTCCACGCACCAGTATCCCTATTATCCTGGAACTGGACGGGCAGAGGAGATTGGCGTTGCGGATGGTAAAGGAACTACAGTAAATTTCCCCATGACCGCTGGCTGGGGTGATGAAGAATATCTCAGGGCTTTCAGCGAAGTCCTGGTGCCCATGGCGCAGGGATTTCAGCCAGAGCTTATCTTGGTTTCTGCCGGTTTTGACCCACACTGGGCCGATAGCCTGGCCATGATGCAGGTCAGTGTTACCGGTTTCGCTCAGATGTTGACAGTGCTAAAGGATTTGGCTAGTGAGCTATGTTCTGGGCGTCTTGTTTTTACCTTAGAAGGCGGCTACAATCTTGAAGTAGATGCTTTATCAGTAGCAGCCACATTCGATGTTCTCTGGGGTAAGCCAGTTGTAGATCCCTTAGGAAAATCCTCAGCTAGGAAACCTGGAGGATTTGATCAGCGTATTGAGGAAATAAAGAAGATACACCACATTACGTAGCTCTTTTAACAAAGGGAATCCAGGAGTAGAGCTTGGTCCATTCATGCTTCTCCCACATCACCAGTAATTCTCCAGCGATGCAGACGGAAGTATAGGTGCCAACGATAATACCCAGAAGGAGAACAAGGACAAAATAATGTATCGTGGCTCCACCAAAAAGGAATAGCGCCAGGACAACAAATAACGTCGTCATGGAGGTATTTAAGCAACGTCCCAACGTCTCCAGGATGCTGGAATTTACCGTCTGGCTGAAATCAGGGCTTATACCCTTGGTCATATTTTCCCGAATGCGGTCAAACACAACTACGGTGTTGTTGATGCTATAACCCACAACAGCAAGTAACCCGGTGATAAAGAGAGCGTCAATTTCTACGCCAACTACCCAGCCTAAGAAAGAGAATACGCCAATCACTATAAGCACGTCGTGAAGGATGGCAATAACAGCGCAAGTGCCCCAACGAAATGGCTTGGGCATGCGGCGGAATGCCCAGACAACATAAAACAACATAGCCACAGCAGCTATTATCACAGCGATAGCAGCGTTGCGCGCTGTCTCCGTACCCACCGTTGCTGATACTGCGTAATAATCTATGATCTTAATTTGACAGCCCAAGCTTGCTTCCAGGTCATCTACTAACTTGTCTCTCTCCTGCGGTGAGATTTCCTTGAGTCGAATAAGGAACTTATCTTCGTCCATCCTTTGGATAGTTGCCTTATCATACCCCAGCTCAGCCATTTCCTCTCGCATCTGGGTTTGCTCTATTGGAGCACTGAGCTCCATGGTCAGAGAAGTTCCACCAGCAAAATCAACCCCAGGTTTGAGCCCAAAAATGGCCAGGGAAGCTATGCCAGCAATGAGTATTATTACAGAGATAAAGAAAAACCAGCTTCTCTTACCGACAAAATCAATCATGTTTAACTCCATAAGCCGACAGATTGGTTATTAACCGGCTTGCTGTGGCAAGGCGAAGGAAAGTCCTGGTAATAATGATTGCAGTGAACATGGATAGAGCTACGCCGATAAACAAAGTTATGGCAAAACCTCTGACCATTAAAGCACCCAATGAACCACCCAACCAGAAGAGGACAATACAAGCAATGAAGGTGGTGATATTACTATCTCTGATAGCTGTCCAGGCGCGATTAAATCCTGCCTCAACCGCAGCACCTATACTACGCCCAGCCCGGAGTTCTTCCTTAGTCCTTTCAAAGATAAGGATATTGGCGTCCACTGCCATGCCTAAAGAGACGATAAAGCCAGCGATGCCAGGAAGGGTAAGTGTTATCGGTATGAGTTTGAAAATGGCGAGGATAATAACGCCATAAATCCCCAGGCTGAGGCAGGCTATTAAACCAAGAAAACGATAATAAAGAAGCATAAACAACAATAGAAGAGCTATTCCGATTCCTGCCGCCAATATGCTTTTCTCGATTGAATCAGCCCCCAGCGTGGCGTCAATAGTTCTCTCATACAAGGGGAAGTCTGCCTCGAAAACCATCTTGCCGTCTTCTTCCACCCATCGGCCTAAAGGGACAGGTATTCTCCCGGCGTTGAGTAATAGGGATAACTCTTGAGCATCAGCCAAGCTTAGTCCTTCGATCTGCCCGCTTTCTCTAATCACACTATTAACTATGGGGGCGATGATATGTCCGTCTTCACCCCGAAGCGGCTCATCACCGATATAGATAGCGAGTGGCTTGCCGATAAGACGGCTTGTTACCTGCTCTGAAAGTTCTTGTCCCGTTTCGTCCCAGTTAAATATCAGTAAAGGTGCACCATATTGGCTAACGTTGACATAAGTGTTTTCCTCAAAGTATTTACTGGAGAGAGTTAATTCTTCGCCATCCACCGTGCCTGTAGCTGGTATCCAGTTTCCTTCCTCATCCTGTTCCCGAAAGTCGAGCAACGAGGTACGCCCAATAATTTCCTTGGCTTTCTCAGTTTCACCAACGCCTGGCAGCTGAATACGAAGGCTATACTCACCTTCATGTTCTTGTATCTCGATAATTGGTTCGCTTATTCCCAGGGCATTGATGCGTCTTTCAATGACGCCCTTGACTCCCTCCATAATCTCTGCTTTGCTGTCAGGCTCAACTTGACTAAGGTCAGCCTGATAAACAAGGTCACTTCCCCCGGCGAGGTCCAGTCCCAGAGACAATCCCTGCCTGCCGAGTAATTGTCGGTCAAGAGGCACTATAGACCATAGGCAGACACCAAATAGAGCAAGGATGAGTATTAGCAGATAGATGTTACTTCTTCTCAATTATTTAAACCTTCGTTTTAGAGAGATTACTTCGTTGTCCCTTCACTGATTGCTGTGCTTTCGACTCAGGTATTTGGCTTACTGTAAATAACAGTTCTCTTTTCACCAGCGCCAAAGCCTCTTTATCGGTAGTTATCTCACCGCTAGCTTGAGCTTCGTATACTATAGATAATAGTTTGCCAACCAATGGACCAGGAGTTAAACCAAACTTATTCATCAAATCATGCCCATTAACAAGTTTCACAGGCTTGACTCGATTTTCCTGTTTTCCTCCCTCTGTCAATATGTAATTTACTAAATGACAAAGCCTTTGCCATGTCTCCATATGGATGAGTGGGCCGCGGCTGGCGAGATAATCAGCTAAAGCCAGAAATAGAATATCAACTCCGTTATCGCCGGTATCACGGAAATAGCGATAAATTGCCCGCCTGCTAGGAAAAGGACCCTCCTTACCCTCCTCTTTATACGTCGAGGGGAGAACGGGTAGATTTTCATTTGTCATCTGAACTGGACGGAGGTGGTAATAGACAAGGTTCTTTACTATATCTATTTCTCGTCGACTAAAGCGCAATCTTTCCAGAACGCTAGCTGTCATTTCTGCTCCCTCTTTAGCATGTCCTAAGAACCTTGCCCTGCCAGTGTCGTCAATGGACTTTGTCTTAGGTTTAGCGATATCGTGAAATAATCCGCCTAACTTGAGTAAAGACCTGCGATTACTTCCACTGGAAACCTCCTGAGATAGATGTACATCTATCTCAGCGGACCATGGAGCAGTAGTCAATATTTCTTCGTTGCCATGCTCCCAATTATTTTCCCGAATTAAGAATTCTGTGGCTGCTACTATCTGAAGAGAATGTTCAAAAACGTCCCAGAAGTGCTGTACTGGTTGTTCTACTCCTTTAGTTTGAGTAAGTTCAGGAATTAGGGCTAGAAGCAAACCGAGATCATCGAGGTAATGTAAATAATGGGCAGCTTTGTGTAGATTGAGTATTCGTAGAAATTCCTCTCTTACTCTTTCACCAGCAATATCTGTGATGTATTGAGAATTGTGCCGAATAAGAGTCTCTGTGTTGGGTTCTATGGTAAATTCAAGCTCAGCAGCAAGCCGAACTGCTCGTAATAATCTAACACTATCGCTGGTAAAAACTTGTTCGCTCACCGCTCGGATTATTTTATTTTCTAAGTCCTTTTTCCCGTGGAATGGGTCAATGGGTTTTAACTGGTGGTTTTCCTCTAGTTGTCCTAGCTCAACTGCCATAGCATCTATGGTGAAGTCGCGGCGGGCAAGGTCAGACTCAATATCGCCGTGAAAGGAACAGAAATCAAAATACAACAAGTCCCTTGCTAAATAAGGGGGATTAGGTGGAGGGCCTTCTTTCAATTGTTGTTCCTCACCTATTATTACTCTAGCGATGCTATTCACCTCGTCGAGCAATACAAACTTGCCGCCGAAATTCTTCGCTAATGCTTTAGCTATAGTCAGAGCATTTCCCTCTACAGCGATGTCGATATCGTTGGTTTGCTTACCTAAAAGCCAATCACGAATGAAGCCGCCAACGACATATCCATTGCAATTTTGCTGAACCAGAAACTGGTATAACTTGCCCAGTGTAACGATTAAACTATCAGACGGGGAAATAAACATTTAACGGACATTATAGCCTTAGAGCAGGGTATTGTAAAGGGAAATAAGAACGCTGTGAAATTTTAATGGGTGGATTGGCAGAGGATGAGATTCCCTACATACTCTCAGGCATAGTTGATTTGCTCATTTAATTAGAGTAGGCTATGTCACAGTTATCGCTGAAGGCAGAGAGGTGAGGTGGTTTAATAGTAGCCCTGCCTGCTGGAGTAGTTTAT
>JAXHSX010000022.1:0-5796 GCA_034190625.1 Chloroflexota bacterium | reverse complement strand
CTTGCAATGACAGGGAAGGGAAAACTTCAGCTGGTGCAGTACTTAACCGATTTCTCACCCTCACTTTAATCTTCTCTTATTGAGGGAGAGGTAATCTGTCTCATACTAATAAAGAGCAAGAGCCATTTACCCCTCAGAATCGTGTCTGTAAACTTTGGCTAATCAACCCCTCTTAACGGAGTCTGCTTTGCTTAAAAGCTCCTGGGCACTCTCCAACGCTGGTTCGCTCAAGCTTCCTAACATTGCGGAGATTTCCTCAATCCGTGGCTTACCAGAAAGTGGAGTCAGTGTAGTGATGGTGCGATCCTCGATAACATCCTTATGAACATTGTAATGTGTATCGGCAAACACCGCTACCTGGGGTAAGTGGGTTACACAGATAACCTGGTGTTCTTGGCTCAGGTTCGAGAGTTTTTTACCAACCATTTCTCCACTCCTGCCGCCAATTCCCATATCGATCTCATCGAAAATCAGCGTCGGAGTAGCATCTGCCTTAGAAAGGGCGCTCTTTATTGCTAGCATAATGCGAGATGTTTCCCCTGTAGAAGCAATCCTGGCTAAAGGTTTAAAAGGCTCACCTGGGTTAGTGGAGGTTAAAAATTCCACTCTATCTATACCAGTTTTAGTAAAAGCAGAAGTTTGCCCATCAGGGAGAATAAGTTCATCTTGCGTCTCAAATTGAGAAAATAAGACATGGAAGCCAACTTGAGCCATATTTAACTGAGAAAGCTCTTTCTCTACTTCCTTGGCCAGCTCTTCAGCAGCTCGATGTCTGATCCCAGAGATTTCATAACTCAATACGCCAATCTCCTTTCTGAGCATTGCACATTCATCGTGAAGTTTAATCTCTCTTTCGCTTTGGAAATTGAGATGCTTCAATTCTTCCTCCGCTTTACCGGCATACTGGGTTATCTCAGCGATAGTATCAGCGTACTTTCGCTTCAAATTACGAATAAGATCAAGGCGTTGCTCGACTTGGTTCAGCCGCGCTGGGTCATATTCGAGCCTATCCCGATATGTTACTAATGCTTGGGACGCATCTTCAATTTGATATAAGGCACTCTCTACGCCCTCCAAGAGCTTGCTCAGGCCAGGATCCGATTGAACAAGTTCTTTAAGAAGGCCTACAGCTTTACTAATACTGTCAACAGCCGAAGGTAGAGGAGTATCAGCCCCGTAAAGTGCTTGATGGGCTGTATAGCAAAGGGATTTAAGCCTCTCTACACTGGAGAGGACAGAGCTTTCCCTCTGAAGCTCTTCATCTTCACCTTCATGGAGTTCGGCTTTCCTGATTTCATCAACTTGAAAATTCAGAAGGTCGATGCGGCGGGCTAACTCACGCTCATCCTTTTCCAGGCTTTTAAGCTCTCTCTCTAATTTGTAAAGCCTTTCTACCTTGTCCTCCACTTCAGAGCGAAGGTCTCCAGCATTGGCGTAACGGTCGAGCAGAAGTAATTGCTGAGATGGATCATTAAGGGAAATGTGCTCGCTTTGGCCATGGATATCTATAAGGGCTCTTCCTATCTCTTGGAGGAAGCGAAGAGGGACTGTATGCCCGTTAACGCGATTAAAACTACGCCCTTTTTTACCAATTTCTCGAGTTAAGATGATAGTGTCCTCGCTCTCGATTCCACTCTCTTTTAAAAGCTCATTTAGACAGGAACTACCACCGTGCTCAAAAACTCCTTCAATTCTAGCGCAAACTGAGCCTGTCCGAATAACTTCCTCTCCCACCCTTTTCCCCACCAGAGCTTTAATGGCGTCAATTACTAATGATTTCCCTGCTCCGGTTTCACCGGTGAAGATATTAAGGTCCGAACTCGGACGCCATCTTATCTGCTCGATTATGCCAAAGTTCTCCACCAAGAGTTCTAATAACATGTTCTCTCTACCAAAGTTCGCAGGGAAATATCCTTCACCTTAATACGCTGAATTTGCAAGTATATTCGATTTTCCTATTATTTTTAAGTGTCCTGCTATCAGGAACGACGACTGGCTAATGTGTCCGACAAAACCACTCTCGGCAGATGCCCTGTTTACTAAAAACCCAAAGCCGATAGGGAGGATGCTGATTTCGCTTGATTCCAACAATAGGAGATAAATCAGGCTTTCATTTGAGTTGCTATTTTATTTCCGAATTCTTTGCACTTAAGAAGCTCGCCCTCTGAAATCGGACCTTTCATACCTTGAACTTTTATGGATAAGCCAGGAGCAGCCAGTATTGCTCCGGGAACCTTATCTTTTATTCTCTTATCCAGTTTTTCCGTCGCTTGTTCCAAGCTTTTATTGAGCATGTATGTGCTAAAAGCAGCAAAGAATTTTCCCTCCAGGGGAAGCTTGCCGAGTTTGCCGATAAATTTCTTGATGCCCCCAGTTGGCCCAGCTATATGGGTCGGCGAACCCACCAAAATCGCGTCATAATCAGGAATTTTGCTCAGGTCGACCTCTTTGACTCCGCTGACGACTGTTTCTATTCCTTCAATTTGGCTCATATCCTCTGCGATTGTTTCCGCTACGCGTTTAGCGTTACCATACTTCGATTCATAAACGATGATGACTTTCGCTGACAAACTTACACCTCCTTACATTGAGTTCTGTTTCTCCGCAATCGGTTTTCGTGCCAAAGAATACAGTAAGTTGCTAAATAATACAATCATAGTTATGTTAAGCAATCGAGATAGACTAGAGGGCTTTCCTGATTTCATCGAGGGTAGTTCTACTTTGTTATAACCAGGGCTTCCACTTAGTTGTCGCGAGTTCTCACCCTGTGAGTCCACACCTCATCATTACAAGAAGCTTCGCAACGGCAGCAATCTCCGAGGTGGGGGATGGAGAAGGAATAGTAGTAATACACAATATAAATAGAGATGTTGGCGCTGCTATCGTTAATGACTTAAAGAATTGTCTGGCAGAAGACATGGACATTGCTATGATAATGACAGGAGATAATCAAATAGCCCCTTTAATTATCAGAGTTAATTATGCTTGCCAAGCCTTCAATCGACGGAAAGCATTAATCTTTTCCTTGTCACCGATCTTAGCTTTATCCAGAGCCTGAGTCAGGAATTCTATGCTGCTATCGTAGGTCTTTCTGTCTACAGGGTAAGGGTAGCCGTCCTTGCCGCCGTGGGCAAAGCTGTATCTTGCTGGGTCTCGCAGACTAACAGGGGTGTCATAGACAAGCTCGGAGATGAGACTTAAAGCACGAATTGTTTTAGGTCCCACTCCTGCAAGCCCCAGCAGCGATTCGAAGTTCTGTGGCTTACGTTCATAAGTGCTGAGGAATATCTTGCTTAGTCTGTCAGGATGGATATCCTCGGGAGCGATATAAGAACGCTGTGGCAGGGTCAGAGTTTTCAGTTTGTTTAGCTGGCTTACGATTTTCTCCGGCTTTTCCTCGGCAGCAATGTGAGTGATGATGTCTCTTGCGCCCGTGCTTTCCGAAGCGACCAGGTTTAGTGCTTCGCCTTTGGCATGGGAGCAGATGGCAGCCTCAGGCTCACAAACGAAGTCGGTGACTTCGTCTCCCAACCAGTGATAGCGGCGCGCATATCGATTGCTGTCATTCATGCCCTGCTGGACGACCGCCCAGGAGCCATCGGCAGTAAAGAAGAAGACATGGTGATAAAGCTGATAGCCATCCTGAAGGGCCGAGCTGTCCACTTTGGCTGACATGCGGCTGGCATAGATCAGGGGCGACGGATTTACTTTCAGCAAATGCCCGAATCCTTCTATCTCAGCAGGAGTCTTC
The DNA here is from genome assembly GCA_034190625.1 of Chloroflexota bacterium. GTDB lineage: Bacteria > Chloroflexota > Dehalococcoidia > GIF9 > AB-539-J10 > CG2-30-46-9. The sequence goes on along the minus strand of JAXHSX010000022.1, from coordinate 2,045 downwards.
CGCGAGGTTTTGCCCTTCCCACCGGCGACGAATAAGCCAAGCTCCTTTTCCCGTCCACGTATTCCTTCTTTTAGAGCACCGCAGATGGTGGTGGTAACTCCGCTGGAATGCCAGTCGTAACCCAGGACGCAGCCGAAAGCTTGAAACCAGTAAGGGTCAGATAGACGGCGCAGCATCTCCTGTGCACCAAACTCATCAACGATGGCAATGGTGACTTCCCTGGCAAGCTGCCACATCCGCCCGAAGAGCCACGGAGGCACCTTACCGTAATGGAGTGGTAAATTAGCAACACCCGTTTTTTGTCCTGTGCTTGGCATCTTCTGCTCCAGGGATATTATACAACAAGGAACACTATCCCAATTTGATACTACTGCAAGACATAAGACAGCACTAACACTAGAAATAAAAGCTAAACGTTGTATATACTAGAGCTATACTCTTTTGGCTTTGGCATTTCGATGTCGGAGGTAATAAATGCAAGCAGTAGAAGTCAACGATTTAGTTAAGGACTACAGAAATATCAGGGCGGTAAAAGGCATCTCCTTTGAAGTACGAGAGGGGGAGATATTCGGTCTCATAGGTCCTAATGGTGCGGGGAAAACAACCACATTGAGAATTATTTCTACGCTGCTTCAAATAACCTCTGGGTCCGTAAAAGTCTTTGGTTATGATATTCCTAAAGAAGCGGAGGAGGTGAGGAAAATCATAAGTTATTTGCCAGAGGATGCCGGTGCCTATAAAAACCTCAGTGGCAGAGAGTATTTAAAGTTTATAGCAAGATTTTTTGGGGATGGAGAGAAGGCTAAGAAAATAGTCGAGAAGGGATTGGAGATAGCGGATTTGGGAGAGAGAATCAATGATAAGGTTGATACATATAGCAAGGGCATGGCGCGTCGCTTACTCGTTGGCAGAGCTTTAATGGTAAACCCAAGGTTGGCGATATTGGATGAGCCTACTTCTGGCTTGGATGTGATAAACGCTCAAGAGGTAAGAAGGATAATAAACAACTCGGTTGAGAGAGGACTGGCGGTTTTATTATCTTCGCATAATATGCTCGAAGTGGAGTTTTTGTGCCATCGCATTGCTTTGATAAATGATGGGAGAATAGTTGCCGACGGAACTCCTGCGGAATTGAAAAGAGAATATGGTGTCAGAAATATAGAGGAAGCTTTCATTAAGGTGATTAAGTGATTCGCAACATAATAAAGAAGGAATTCAAGGAGCTGCTTACCCTCTCAACCCTGCTCTCGATGGTGGTTATTGCGGTGATGTTTGGATTTGTGGGGGTGATGATTGGTGGTGCTGGGATGGAAATGGAAGGAAAGCCAGTCATAGGAGTTGTGGATATAGACGATGGCGAACTTTCCAATATAGCCACATCCATTCTTAACAGAGGTGCCGAGGTTGTCTACGATGGCGGCAATGCTGAAGAAGGCTTGAAAAAAGTATTGGAGGAAGATGGAGTGGCACTTCTGCTGATACCTGAGAACTTCAGCGAAAACATCTATGCAAGTTATCCGGGAGAAATAGAAGTACGTTGGATCATGAAAGGGGCGGGAATGATGGATTCCATATCCTCGGGCGTTGTGGAGGGGCTTATCCGACAGGTAGATCAAGCGATATCAGAGAAATTGATCCAACAAAATAGTCCCCTGGACCCCAGGCTCACTTTAAACCCGACCATAGAAACTGACACCACGGTATTCAAAGGCAAGGAAATTATCGGGCTGTCGCCAAGTGAGATAGGCGGCATGCTAATGTCACAATCGATAACTATACCGATTGTGATAATGATGCTGATAATGATGGCAGGGGGTTCTGTTATATCTTCCATGGGTTTGGAGAAGGAGAATAAAACCCTTGAAACATTGCTGACATTACCTGTGAAAAGAAGTCATATAGTAATCGGCAAAATAGTTGGGAGTGCTATTGTAGGGTTGATAATGGCAGCCATTTACATGATAGGGTTTACATATTACATGGGTTCGTTCCAGTTTTCAGATATAAATCTAGCGGATTTCGGGTTGACTTTGGGTGTGCAGGAT
>JAXHSX010000021.1:0-3226 GCA_034190625.1 Chloroflexota bacterium | reverse complement strand
GCAGCAAACATCCCTGCGCCAAAGTCCACATAAGGCATTGTAGACTTCGTTGGGATGTTACCTGGGAGACCACTGACACTCATCCCTCCTGACAAAGCCTGCGCCACGGTATCGAAACAAGGTTTCTGGGAGTAAGGTCCAGTCATGCCAAAGCCACTCACACAAGTCAGGATGATTTCAGGATTGATCTGTGTCAAAGCTTCGTATTTCAGGATATTAGCCTCAGGTGAGCCGGGGGTAAAGTTATGCAACACTACATCTGAATGCTTGACTAGCTTCTCGAGAAGTTCTTTTCCTGCTTTACTTTTCAGATTCAGCGTAATGCCTTTCCTGTTGAGGGCAAAAGTCAGCGGGGTAGAGATGATTTCGCCACTAGGTGCGGTTGGGCCTATCCTTCTGTCCTCCTCCCCGCCGGGTTTTTCTATTTTGATAACATCGGCGCCCATGGTTGCCAGGAGGAGGCCACAGTATGGCGCAGCAAGGAAACGGGAGAAATCAAGCACTTTTATCCCTTGTAATACTTTATCCACTTGGCAGCCCGTAATCGTTAATATTGTCGAACAAATTCTCTGCCCTCCCGTACTGAATTATTAATTAAGGAAGAACTTTCTCCTGCGCTAACATGTTAGGCATAACCCTTACAAGTTCCTCAGGGTCCCAGCTACCATCTTTCCATAATACCTGCTCTACTCTAGGCGGGTCTTCATAAATCCCCACATGACCCCTCCACACCTCAAACACGCAGCCATTAAACCCACCGGCCGCTTCAGTAGCTAAATAGACTATCAGTGGGGCTATCTCTTCAGGAAGTATAACCTCTTCCAGCTCTTTAACATGTTCCTTAGCTCTCTCCTCTCCCATCATCTTAACCCATGCTTCCTTAAGAGCTGGGTTCACCGTCAGCCTGGTGCCGGCTCGAGGTCTGATAGCGTTACAAGTCACTCCATATCGAGCCAAGTCCTTAGCCACAGTTCGAGTGAAGCCTACTATGCCTTCCTTAGCTGCTGAGTAATTAGATTGCCCCATATTGCCTAGCCCGGAATGAGAAGAGGTATTGATGATCCTGCCATAACGCTGCTCTCTCATATGAGCCGAAGCATAGCGAGTACAATAAAAAGTGCCGTAAAGATGTACTTTTATCACCATATCCCACTCCTCAGGGGTCATGTTGTATACCATGCGGTCGCGTAATATGCCGGCATTATTTACCAAGATATCAATTCGGCCAAAATTATCCATAGCAGTCTTGATAATGCTTTCTGCCCCCTCTGGTGTAGAAACACTGGCATAATTAGCCACAGCTACTCCTCCTGCTTTCCTGATTTCCTCTACTACTTCATCAGCAGGAGAGGTGGCATCTCCTGTACCATCAGTTCCCCCACCAAAGTCATTCACCACAACCTTCGCCCCTTGAGAAGCCATAGCTATGGCTTCTCCTCTTCCTATTCCTCTGCCTGCACCAGTAATCACAGCTACCTTGTCTTTTAACAATTCACTCATTTTTTACCTCCTTAAAAATATTTTCAGAGCTCGGTATATTTCCCTATTCTATCAAGCAATCATGCTGCTTTTCTCTACTAAAATCCTCGCTTTTGGATAGCCTCGTTACACTTCCCTGACCATCTTTCTATTCTCGGCAAGATATTTCACAAAGCAATTTCCTTTAGCTGTTCACTCACTATGAGTTTGGGCTCAGTAACCACTTGAACTTCCCCAGCAGTGATTCCCTGTGCTACTTCCCTGAGGATCAACCCTTGGGAGGTAACATCCATTACCGCTAGGTTGGTAATAATAGTGCTAATAACACCTTTGGCAGTGATTGCCAGGCTACATTGCTTGACTATCCGCGGTTTCCCTTCGTCTGTAGTATGCATCATAATGGCGATAACATGCTTTACCCCCACAGCTATATCAAGCGAGCCCCCAGGACTTCCTGTTCTTATCCCAGGTCCTTGCCAGTTTGCTAAATCGCCTTTCTCCGATACCTCATAGGCGCCCACTACAGAGGCTTCTACATGGCTCCCTCTTAGCATGGCGAATGCTAAAGAAGAATCGAAATAGGAAACACCGGGGACGGTGGTAACTGGCTCACCGCTAGCATTGGAAAGGTCAAAGTCCCATTCACTTTCCTCGACGACTCTCCCCAAACCGAGGACGCCATTTTCGCCATGAAACATGATCTCTGCTTCCTGAGGGACAAACTCAGGCAACAAAGTAGGTATCCCAATGCCCAAATTTACATATGTATAACCCTTATCTAGCAACTCTTGACCTGCCCTCATGCACATCAGCTCTCTAGTCATTCCCCTCTGTTGCATTGCTATTCTCCCTTTCTTAATTCCTTAGCTTATGTCCTCTTTCTTACCCGGGCGAACTTGGTGAGTGCAGGTTCTACGTGCACTACTCTATCGACAAAGATGCCAGGAGTATGAGTACAATCGGGTTCCAGTTCACCAACTTCCACTATCTCGTCAGCCTGAACAATGGTAACATCAGCAGCCATAGCCATTATAGGGTTGTAGTTCCTTGCTGTCTTCCTGTAAGCGAGATTGCCCATTCTATCAGCCTTGTGCGCTCTGATGAGGGCAAAGTCAGCTCTTAATGCTCTCTCCAGGAAACACTCTCTGCCCTCGAATATCCTCGTCTCCTTATCCTTTCCAAAAATGGTCGCCGCTCCCACAGGAGTGTAAAAAGCTGGTATACCACTACCTCCAGTCCTTATCCTCTCAACAAAGTTGCCAAAAGGGACAAGTTCTACTCCTATCTCGCCTTCATCTATCATTTTTGCCATTCTAGCCCATTCCTCTTTTACCGCCAGTAATGTAGAAACATAGCCGCTAATCAGTCTCTTAATACAGCTAACGTCTTTCAATGCCATGATAGCACCGATACTGCCACAAATTAGGGTCAGCTCTCGCGCTTTACCACTCATAGCTTGAACCAAATTATGGGGTGAGCCTATCCCTCCAAAGCCACCTATCATAACACTGCTGCCGTCATGAATATCGTATGACGCCTCATCAATGCTAGAGTATATCTTATTAATCACCTAGCGCCTCCTACCATTATTTCCTTAAAAACTTCCCACTGCCGGTCTGCTGGCCATTCATTAAACACAAGATTGTACCCAAAATAGGAGAAAAAGGCAAAAAGATAGCTATGAAGGCAGTCAAGGAAATCGTGAAAGTATCCTAAATTGAGATGAAAACCGAAAGTTGACTCCTTT
>JAXHSX010000020.1:0-7938 GCA_034190625.1 Chloroflexota bacterium | reverse complement strand
TTTTTTGGCACTGGGGTAGAACCCAATGTAAAGTTGGCTCAAGAGGTGGGGCTCGAGATAGGAGAAACAGGAGGTATAATGGTAAATCAATACCTCCAGACAAGCGAATCCGATATTTATGCCGCCGGGGATTGTATGGAGAACTGGGATATGATTACGGGCTCCAAGCGGAGTCATCAATTAGCTACCAATGCAATTCGAACTGGATATATAGCAGGAAGAAACGCAGTTTTGGGCAATAAAATTTCCTATGGAGGCACCATCATGCCCTTCGTCACCAAGATATTTGACTGCCAAGTGGGTGCGGTGGGTTTTACTGAGGGAGAGGCTCGAGAGAAAGGAATAGAGACAACATCTACCATGGTTAATACTCCCTATCTGAGAGAGCCAAGAGGTGGCAAGCCAGCCTGGTATAAGCTCATTGCTGAGCGCAAAACCAAGACGTTGATAGGGGCTCAACTGATCTCCGAGGAGATAGTCTCTGGGACAATTGACAAGCTTGCTGTTGCCATAGCCAATAAAATGCCACTTATCAAACTGGTCCAGATTGATAGCTGTTATTCACCTTGTGTTCAAGAGGATCAGGTAGCAGTTCCTCTACAGCGGTTATTAGACGAGCTTGGCTGAGAAAGGGAAAAATGGGATATTATATAAATGTAGGCAGCATGAGAGCTGGAAGAAGCGAATGAGAGGTTAGCTCAATTGTGGATGGAGTTGCAAGCAGCGAGGTAGACGTGGGTATCAGTACAAATGATCGCAAGGATGAGGATTCCAGATGCTGCTCCTAGTATCATTAAGATGAAAAAAACGAAGACATATTAAAAATGGCAATAATCGAGCCTTTTGAGCAACACTATATAGAATACGAAAATTGGTTTGAAAAGAATAGATTTGCCTACCAGTCAGAATTGGCCGCAATAAAAGGATTTATCCCCAATCACAAAAGAGGAATCGAAATAGGCATGGGAACTGGAAGATTTGCCACCCCGCTGGGGGTCGAAATTGGAATCGACCCCTCAGCCAAAATGAGGGAAATAGCAAAGAGCTACGGACTTGAAGTTTATGGCGCTGTGGCAGAAGCCCTCCCCTTTAGCGATAGCTCTTTCGATTTTGCCCTGATGGTAACCACAATCTGTTTTTTAGATGATGTGGAAGCCGCATTAAAAGAGGTATACAGGATAGTAAAGCCTGCTGGTTCTCTTATAATTGGATTTATTGATAAGAACAGCCCTCTTGGGAAACTATATCAGCAACACAAGAAGAGAAGTGTATTCTATAATGTGGCTACCTTCTATGCGGTAGATGAGATCGTCTCTCAGTTGGAGAAATCAGGTTTCAACCATTTCAATTTCGTCCAAACGATATTCCATAATTTGGCTGAAATAAGTGATATTGAACCAGTAAAAACGGGTTATGGACAAGGGTCATTTGTTGTAATCAGAGCAATAAAATGAAAAGTGAGGGAATACAAAGCTGTGTAAATCAAAATAGCAGGGTTACCTATTTAGGAACTCAACCCATCCCTTTTTGTGAACAGGATAAGAAAATGATTATATATCCAATTCCAACAATCGACTTTAATAAGTGCCATCCTGAAAGATGTGACCACGGGATTTGTGTTGCCGGTGGTGCATGTCCACACAAGGTATTCTTTCAAGAGCAACCGTATGACTTTCCTATGCACATTGCAGCTATGTGTGTAGGCTGTGGCTCTTGTTCATCGGCATGTCCTTTTAAAGCGATACGAATGGTATGAATTAAGCATAGCCAAAAGTGTAACAAATTTACGCAAAGCAAATGAATAAATAATTTAGGCTCTTCAGGGATTTTGGTAGATAAAGCAAAAAGTATGCGTCGAAATCAATGGAATGTAAAAGGACAATGGTAGAAACGAAGATGTCAGAGAAAATAAAAATGAGCTTTAAAAACGAATCACAGCAAAAGGTTGGTATTGAAGAAGTAGAAGAAGTTCATACTGAGAAAGTTCTGGAATATATTAATAATCCTAAAAATCTAGAGATCATGAGAAATTATGATGGAAAAGGAGAAAAAACTGCTAAGGTTCGAAAACAGATTATTACAATCTGGATCTACCTTAAAATCAAAGACGATGTTATTCAGAAGGCCTCTTATTTTTCTGACTCTTTGGGAGGACTGATTCACGCTTATGGAAGCATCCTGACCGAAATGGTGAAACAAAAAACAATAAGGGAAGCTTTATGGATTCAACCGGAAGATATATCTGCAACCTTGGATTTGCTTGAAACCGAATTTGGAGCTTGGTTTAAGGAAGCATTAGTTGAAGCTATTAATAACTACAATATTTATAAATCAGCTCCGTGGAAGTAAAGCTATGAACAGAAAAACAAGAGAGAGGTTGGATAACATATTGTGTTGAGACCGTAGCAGAACAAGCGAGGTTTCAAAACCTTAATAATGGAAGGGAGACGGACAATGGTAGATAAAAAGGATGTCAAAGAAAAGATAAAGAAAATCTATGAGGTTTTACCTAAGTTGGATGATCAGCGATGTGGATATAGAACTTGTGGAGAATTTGCCAGGGCAGTAGCTGAAGGAAAGGCACTATGTTATGGATGTGTTAGTGGTGGACCGGATGTAGCTGCTAAAATATGTGAAATTATGGGAGCCAAAGTTCCTGAAAAAGCAATACCGCAATTTGGTTCTGGTCCAGGGGTTTACCAACTTGGATTACGTGGAGGTAGAGGCATGGGAAGCGGTATGGGTCGGGGTCTAGGCAGAGGTAGGGGCATGGGTCGGGGCCGAGGTATAGGTCCTGGTGGTGGCATGGGCCGGGGTTTTGGCCGAGGTCGGCGTGGAAGATAATAAGGAAAGGATACATCTAGACAGTGTTTATCGAGCAGGAAGTTGAATGGATTCTACTCGACGAGACCCTATATAATTGGCCAATGAGGAAACAATGAAATGGATGCAATAATTAGTTAACAAGTTAGCTAAAGAGGAAAGTTCATGTTTCATATAATATGAATAGAAAGTAATAGAGTCGATCTAACACCGGGAGGTGTTTCTTTTGCAAGAAGCAATAAGCAGATTTAAGATATTTAAGAGTGGGAATGGAGTTTTTTCTTTATAATTCACCTGCTTTCAAGAATTTTATAAAAGATAATCCTCATGAAGGGGGAGAGATAAAATTTTTGGAATCAATTACCAAAGAAGCAATGAGCGTCATTGACATCGGCGCGAATATAGGCATTACTACTGTAGCTATGGCAAAAAGAATAGGAAGAGGAGGTAAGCTTTGCTCTTTTGAACCCCTGCCTGAGTATTTTAACATCCTGAAGGAAAACGTATCTTCTAATAAATTAGAAAATGTAAAGGCTTATGAACTGGCGGTGACCGATCAAGTGGGGGGAGCCTACGTTTACCAGAAGGGGCTTTCCAGTGGAATCGTTTTCGAAGAAGGAGCTAAAAAGTTTAAGGTTTCCACTACTACTATAGATAGATTTTTAACTGAGGAAAAGATAGAAAGAATAGATTTGATTAATATGGATTGTGAAGGCAGCGAGTTATTAGTTCTTAAGGGAGCCAAAGAAACCTTACAGAAAAATGAAGTCAAGATATTTTGTGAGATCCATCACGATTTCTTGAAACAAGTAGGTCAGTCCATTGAAGATATTGTCGAATATCTTAAAAGATTGGAATTCCAAGTGCAAAGCGTTTCTTTGGACGACTTGAAGCTAGGGAATAATTTCGAAAAATGCGAATATGTTTATGCTCACAACATGAATGAAAGCAGGAATTGTGCCTACTTATGACTATAAATGCAAAGAATGTAGAAAAGTGATTGAAAGTGAAAATGCGGCGGGCTCTGGGTATGGAAAAACTGAATCTCCAATATCCGTCAAATCGGCCGAAAAGCCTGCTTCTAGATGAGATTAAGTCTGAATGATAAGATAGGCAATGCAATTGAGGAATACTAGGTAATGTCTATTATTATTAAATCCGAGGATGAAATTGCTGCTATGCGGCGAGCAGGGGTAGTTGTTGCTGCTATCCTGAAAACCCTCTCTAAAGAAATACAAGCAGGAATGACAACTTGTCAACTCGATGATATTGCAGTAAGAGAGCTAGCAACCTATGGAGCTATGTCATCTTTTAAGGGTTATGGGGGGTTCCCTGCGAGCCTTTGTGTATCAATAAATGAAGAGGTAGTGCATGGCATCCCTGGGAATAGAGTGATATGTGAGCATGATATCGTCTCTTTAGACTTCGGTGCTATCGTTGATGGTTTTCATGGTGATGCTGCCTTTACAGTAGAAGTAGGCGATATTGGGACTGAAGCTAAGCAGCTTCTAGAGGTAACCAAAGGTGCTCTTGAAGCTGGTATCGCTACCGCTCGACCTGGAACACATCTTAGCGATATATCGGCAGCGATTCAGCATCATGCTGAATCGAGAGGCTTCTCGATAGTGCGTGAATATACCGGGCATGGCATTGGGCGAGAGATGCATGAGGAGCCTCAGATACCAAATTTCGGACCGCTGGGCCATGGTCCTATCCTTCGCAAAGGAATGGCCCTGGCGATCGAACCAATGGTGAATATCGGTGGTTGGCAAACTAAGGTTAAGGACAATCGTTGGACAGTCGTTACCGCTGATGGCAGCCTTTCTGCACATTTTGAAAAAACCATTGTTATTACTGATGGAGAAGCAGAAGTGCTCACAGCCTGGGACAAGTAAGTCAAACGAGTTGTTTTAACTTCTCAAGTTCATCTTATATTGGAATAGACTTGCACTTATCCTAGCATAGTATTAAGATACAGGTTGATTGTCCTAAGTGGATGGTGATGATATTGCATACCTTATCGCATTTCTTTATTATAGTTCGTGTTGACGTTAATTTAGATAAAAACAAATGCCCAGGATGTCTATTTTGGTTTTAAAGACTTAAAGAGAGGACCAACGATGATCATTGTAGGAGAGAAGATTAACACAAGTCGAAAGAGCATCGAAGAAGCTGTCGAGAAACGAGATGCCGTGTTTATCGCCAATGTGGCTCGGGATCAAGCTAATGCTGGAGCTCATTATATCGATGTCAACGCCGGGACTTTTGTAAACCAAGAGGTTGATTGTCTCTGCTGGCTGGTTGAGACAGTACAGAACGAAGTAGACTTGCCCCTGTGCTTGGATAGTCCTAATCCCAAGGCCTTATCCGAGGCGGTAAAACGACATAAAGGCGAACCAATGATCAATTCCATTTCAATGGAAGAAGACCGCTTTCGATCCCTTCTCCCCATAGTCACTGCCCAGCCTTGTCATGTAGTCGCCCTCTGCATGGGGCAAACATCAATGCCCACTACCGTGGAAGAGAGAGTCCAAATTGGTGCACAACTTATTAAAAAGCTCACAGATGAAGGAATTCCTCTAGAAAAGATTTATATAGACCCGTTGGTACAACCTGTATCCGTGGACACCAGCATGGGAATTGCCACTCTTGGAGCCATCTATAAAATCATGAACGACTTTTCTGGTGTTAACACCATCTGTGGTCTTTCCAATGTCTCCTTTGGTCTCCCGGAACGCCATTTGATCAATCGCAATTTTTTATCACTTTGTTTAGCTTATGGTTTATCTGCTGTCATTTTAGATCCGACCGATAAGAAAGTTATGGCAACTCTTCTTACGGTTGAAATGTTACTCGGCCAAGATGAATACTGCGGAAACTTTATTGACGCCTACCAAGATGGTCGTATCGTTGAGGAATAATTTCGTTGTTCAGATTTGAGCGAAATAAGTTGAAAGGAGAATGCAAATGGATGAATTTAAGGTATTGGCTGAAGCTGTGATCAAGGGAGATATCAAGACAGCTGTAGCGGAGACACAAAATGCCCTGGATGCTGGCAGCGGCGCTCGGGATATTCTCGATAAGGGGCTCATTGCAGCCATGGATGAAGTAGGCGAGAGGTTCGCGAAGGGAGTAATATTTGTGCCACAGATGCTGCGTTCTGCCAAGACTATGAAAGAATGCACGAAAGTTCTCGAGCCGCTCTTTAAGGAGGGTGATATCGTCTCGAAGGGAAAGGTGTTGATTGGGACTGTCAAGGGAGATTTGCATGATATCGGTAAGAACCTTGTCTCTATGATGATGGAGGGCGCAGGATTCACGATGATGGATCTGGGGGTGGACGTCTCTCCCGAAAAGTTTGTTCAAAAGACGCAGGAAATGGAACCAGACATTGTGGCTATGTCAGCGTTGCTCTCTACTACTATGCCATCCATGCCCCTGACTATCGAGGCGTTACAGAAAGCCAATATCAGGGATAAAGTCAAGGTGATGATCGGCGGTGCCCCCGTTACAGAAAAGTATGCCCATGAGATAAAGGCAGATTCCTATGCCTCCGACGCAGGCTCTGCCGTGACCAAAGCCAAAGATTTACTTGGCGTTTCTTGACCCTTTAATCATAAAGGAGGAAACTATGAAACCAATAGAGATTCCCACCTTTCAACCACGGTTGAAAGTCTTGAACCGCGAACAGGCGTTGGCAATCCACACGGCTGCTCTGGAGATCCTGGAGAAGATAGGATTTAGGATGGAGCACCACGGTGTCAAGGAAATGCTCGCCAATGCAGGGGCCAAAATTGATAATGACGATTGGTTTAAACTGCCCGCTTATCTTGTAGAAGAAGCTCTACGTTCAGCACCCAGACAGATTGCCCTCTATGACCAGAAGGGTAATAAAACGATGCCCCTTGTCGATGGCAATTCTTTCTACGGCACAGGTTCAGACGCTACTTTCACGTTGGACATGGAAACCGGTCAACGCCGCCGGGCTGCTTTAAGAGATGTCGCCAATTTTGCTACGCTAGTGGATGGGCTTGAGAATATGTCTTTCGTTATGTCTATGTCCAACCCTGAAGATGTTCCTATCGAAGATATCTACGTTTATGTTTTCGCCGAGATGGTTAAGAATACCAGTAAACCTATTGTATTCATCGCCGATAGTGGCAAAGACATTGCAAAAATATACAAGATCGCTTGCCAGGTGGCTGGTGGTGAAGATGAGTTTCAGAAAAAGCCGTTTATGCTCAATTACTCAGAAGCTATCAGTCCCTTACTCTTTCCCGAAAATGTTATGGAAAAACTCATTTTCTGTGCCGAGAAGAAGATTCCAATCTGCCTTCCCTCTGGGTCCAACGCTGGAGGTGGTGCCCCGGTAACACTCGCCGGAGCCATGGCTTTAGGCATTGCTGAAAATCTGGTAGGGCTCACAATACATCAGTTAGCTGGCAAAGGATCCCCTTTCCTGTTCGGTCCCAATGTCAGCGTTCTGGATATGAAGTCTGCGGTAGTATCGTACGGTTGCCTCGAATGGAGTCTTACCCAGGCTGCGCTTGCCGATATGCGCGACGAAATCTATGGCCTGCCGATCTGGGCGTATGCTGGGGCTTCGGATGCTAAAGTTGTGGATGCTCAGGCAGGTGCCGAAGCCATGTTTTCTATCATGAGTGCCATGCTTTCCCGTGCTAACTTAATCCACGATGTTGGTTTTCTGGAATATGGGAGCACTTCCTCGCTTGAGATGGTGACTATGGCCAACGAACTAATAGCCATGAGCCGATTCTTCGCCGGGGGTATCCCTGTCAACGAGGAAACTCTGGCCCTCGAGGCGATAGAAAGAGTGGCCAGAGGTGGTCCTGGTTCCGTATTTCTTACAGATGACCATACCTTCGAACATTTCATGCAGGCTCAATTCCTGCCCAAGCTCTTGGATCGCTCCCGCTACGACTCTTGGAAAGAAGACGGAGCCATGGATCTTTGTAAGCGCTGTAATACCGAGGCCAAAAGGATTCTCTCAGAACATCGGATAGAAGCTAAGACTGCCGAAATAATCCGAGAAATTGATCAAATTATCCACAGTAACTGACAGGAGGTTCAATTATGGGAACGAGTTTGCCATTA
>JAXHSX010000002.1:0-16922 GCA_034190625.1 Chloroflexota bacterium | reverse complement strand
TAAACTTCTTTCCGCATTCTATGCTATTTTGAAGAAGGATATTCCCTATGACCCCGACTGGGAGGTGAACCGCCATTTTGCCCTGGCAAGGTGTTGACATCAATATAGTAATCAGCAACAGTGACGATTGGTATTTGACTATCCTACCCGTGCCAACGCCTGCTAACTAATTTACTAGTGAAGCCGTTTACCTCTTAAAGAATAGCCAGTATGTATTGATGAAACGCTCCTCTCCCTTTGCAACATCTGAACCACCAGTTGGAATAGTGAGGCACTTAGCCTCGTTCTCAGTAACTACCACAATAGAACTCGAACCTCCTCCATCTAAGGCATATGCGTCATCTGCTCGAAGGTCCATAGCCAGTTGGGCCAGCTCTCCAAATGTCATGCCTCCGCTCTCCGTGGGAGCCCCTGATCCCAGTGCTGTTCCACCTACTGTTCCTATAAATACTTTACCATCTCTTAGCATCATAAAACTCCGCGCAGCCTCAAATGTCTCTACAGCACGGGTGAGAGAGAAAGATATCACTGACGAATCTTTTTCACCAAAATCCTCAGCCTTGAAGCTGATATCCAGCTGTCCATTTCGAACCAGATGAGGACCACAAGCCATCGCCTGTTCCACCTCGCCCAGTGATGGCGGCAAATTATTGCTCACCACAACCCGATCACCAATGTTGACGTTGTTTAATATCCTGTCCTGACCTTCCCGTGGAACGGAGACGATAAAGCCAGTTAATGGGATGAAGGCATCGCCCCCCTCGGTAATATCGAATATCTTACCTTGGGCAACAGCAACGTCTATGTGCGAAGCAGTCTTCTCTGTTTTAAAGCCAAACAGGGAGGTATAAAGGATAATCTTTCCATGTTCTTTCTTACTGTTCACTTTGTTCCAATTGACCTTTATGCCATTACTCAGGATAACATCGGTCATGAATACCTTCTCAATATAAACATCGCCATCCTTGGTGACGATGAATGCAGCTCGATTGAAAGACGGTGGACTCACTTCCTCGCCATCAGCTACAAACCATCCTACTGGGTCGCCGAAGGAAAGACCGGGAACATGTGTCGGATCTATTCCCAGCTTCAAGGCATCCATATAGTGGCCATAGTCGAAGTAATGGTTACCGTTTATGGCAGCGATGGCGCCTTTCTTTTTGACAATCTTGCTGAGTTGTATCAGTCCCAATTGAGTAAATATCTGCTTATCCGGACGCTTGCCTCCTCTCTCGGCATCGCCAAAAATCTTGGCGACCTCGCTTAAGGGAGTCAAGTTATCCTCAGTAATGGCTCGACAGGCCTTGATTCTTACCTTTCTGGGATCCAATTCCACTAAATCAATAAGCACTGGCTTGGTCTTCTCGCCGGTATCCAGCTCCTCCTCTATCCGAGTCCACTTGAGACCATGCTCCAGATTGGTGGTCTTCTTCGTTCCTGTGCCGACATAGAAGAGTTGAACTGAAATCGGAAGCTCAGCAGTTATTCCTTGATTTTTTTCCAAAGCCATAATCTCTGCTTTCTTAGCCTCTGGCATCCTCTCCAAATTTAACTCGAGTTCCGACTTATTCATTCCTCTTAGAACAGTGAGGTTTTCAGGAATATTGAAATCCATCTTCTCCAAGATTGCCTCTGAGGGACACATGTAGACCTCTTCAATGATCTGTGTCGTTTTACCGGCTTTCTTAAAACCAACGATGATCTTGGAGTTTATCTCCTCCAAAACGTCAATAACCAGCTTTGTATCTCCCTTGGCAACAGCGGTCAAAATAGCGGCGGCAGTTTCTGCTTCACATAGCTTCAGAATTTCGACTATCTTCTCTGTGCTTACTTCTTTGAATTGCTCTGCTACATCGCTGGGTTTCATACTGGAGAGGGCACCTTTAGTTTCTTTGGAAGTCATCTCTTCGAAGCTGCTGGTGTATTGCCTTCTTAATTGGCCTTCCAGAAGTTCCCTTCGGCCAGTGTCCATCTGCTCTAGTATGCGCCCTCGCTTTGCTTTCTCCATATGCTTCAAAATATTAGTCACGTATGCTAACCTCACTACATTTCCACTCTGTAAAAGTATATCCAATACTCTGGCAGCCTTTGCAGGATCGCTATTCTCTAGTATCTTTATCTTATCCGCAGTCTCTATATCGCTAATCAGATGGATGATGACTACTTCTTCCATTCCTTCCATCACCTCTCCAATACTCAAGAGACTTAGTGAAACAAGCACTTTGCCAGCTATCTTGGGGTTATCCACGCCTACGCTCAATCTCTTCAGGAGCAGCGCCAGTTTTTCCCTGCTCAGCCTCTCCAGAATTTCCTGCCTGGTTCTGTTGTCAACCGCTCTGAAATTGCCGAAGAGTGCCTTCAAGATATAATAATCGTCCATCTGGTTGAAGATGTCTACGATCTGAGATATCTCAAAATTCTGCAATACCAAAGGCACCTTATCCTCGTAGGCTTTTAGTAGATTCAGACGACTAAGTTCCTGCTCCTCCGCGATAAGCTTTTGCAGGAGCTGAGCTGATCTATCCGTAGTCGCTCCCTTGATACGCTCAACAATCTCTTCCAGTTTCAAGTTGCTCATCTTTTGCTCGGCGACGTTTTCGTTCATCAGTTCCACTCCTTTTTAATTTTCAAATAGCAGAGTGAGGTCAAGACTTCCCCAAAAGCAATCCTTTAGCATACCTTTACCTTCTCCGAAGCTGGGAATGCAAGCCAGTAAGTATTGATAAACCGTTCCCTTCCTTGAGGCACATCGGAGCCGCCTGTGGGTATATTTAGGACTTTCACTCCCTCTAGGGTTCTAGCTACTATGGAGCTTGAGCCTCCACCATCGAGGGCTAATGCCTGCTCTGCTCCGAGGTCTAAGGTTAGTTGAGCCAGCTCACCAAAAGTCATACCAGCGCTAATATTGGGAGTCCCACTGCCAAACAGTGTTCCTGATACTACACCCATGTAGAGCTTTTCGCCTTTCAGCATGATGAAACTACGAGCAGCATCAAAGATATCGACGGCGCGCGTCAACGAAAATGGCACCACGAGAGAATCCTTCTCCCCAAAATCCTCGAAATCGAAGTCTATCTCTAGTTGGCTATCCCTGACCAGTTGAGGGCCACAGGACATTGCTTGCTCTACTTCCCCCAGTCCTTTGGGGAAATTATTCTTGATCTCTACCTCATTGCCAACAGCCAGTCCCTCTAGAAGCTTCCAGTTTTCTCTTGGAAGGGAGAGGATAAACCCTGAAATAGGAATTGTTGCTCCTCCACCACGTACGATGTCGTAGATTATATTTCTAGAGATGGCTACATCGATATAGTGATCATTTACCTTGGTTGTCAAACCATACTCAGAATTGAATAAAATCGTCTTTTCGCCTTCTCTCTTGGTGTTTATTCCATCCCACTCCAAACTGTTGCCATTGGGCAACACCACTTCAGTCATGAATACCTTAACAATATGGATAGCACCCGCCTTGGTTACTACTAGGGATGCCCTGTTTACGATGGGCGGGCTAGATTCAGTGCCATCGCTCACAAACCAGCCGATAAGGTCACCATAGCAGAGGCCAGGTATTTGGGAAAGGTTAAGCCCAATCTTCTGTGAATCGCGATAATGACCATAATCGAAATAAAAGCCGCCATTTATCCCTGCAATAGCTCCGGACTTCTCCACTACTTCAGCTAGTCGAACAAGACCCAATTTCCCGAAAGCCGTCTCTTTACTGGTGGGATTATCCCAACCAATATCTCTTAATCTTTCTTCGATTTGCTTAATAGGCACTAAATCTTCCTTACTGATCGAACGACAGCACTTCATCTGCACGCATGCCGGATCTAGTTCGAGGAGGTCAATCAGAATGTGTTTTATTCTGGACTCAGTCTTAAGCGATTCTTCGATGTGTATCGCTTTCATACCATAGCCAAGGTTCTTGCTGCGCCTCATTCCCGACCCTGAGCGGCGCGGGTAACTTGAGAAAACCACAGCGGTATTTTTCCTAGAGGCAGGAAAGTCAATTCCCATATTCTTTCGTAGATATGGCGCTCTGTCGGAATAAACCTCATCCCTGGGAGAGGATACTGAGTTCGGGATCAACACACGCACAGCCATTTCCTCCAAGATTGCTTTTACATTCAGCGGACATAGCGAAACGAGAACATCCAGCACCTCAGCAACGAAATCAGATTCCAGGTGCCTGAATATTTCCAACTGCCTTTCTGGACTAACCCTGCCCAATATCTCAGCAGCCTGGCTAGGTGACATACCACTGAGGCAGCTAACAGCCTTTCTCAAGTTCATGGAATCCCAAGCACTAACCGGCCACTTCATAGCGTTTAGCTTCTGCCAGTCGTGAGAATCAAAGCGGCTCCAGAGGGCGAAACTTCTCTCCTCTTCCATCTCTTTAAGAATAGCGGCCACACGTGCAAGTCTTACCTCGTTTCTATCGCCCAACATCAGCACACATACCTCAAATGCTCTCTCGGTGTCAAGCATCTCCAGAATCCTTGCCTTAGCGGATCTTCTCATCTCTAGAAAGCACCGCAAAACAGAATGGTCACTCATAAGAGATACGACCATAGCTACTTTGGCAGCCGACATGTCACTCAATGCCCTTGCTGCTTTCTTAGGCATATCGACGCCGAAGACCATTTCGTCAAACACCTCGGCAGTCTTCGCAGGGCGTATACTCTCCAATATCTCAACCAACCTAGTATCCGAGACAGCGCGAAAGTTCCCAAAGAGAGCTTTCCTCAACAAGGTCGCTTCCAGTCTACCAGCAACTTCACTAAAAAAAGACACCTCAAGGCTTTCCAGTACCAAGGGCAGCTTCTCAGTATAAGCCTCTAAGGAATTGTTTTCGCTGAGGAATTGCTCTTTTAATATGAGGTCTCGGAGTAGTTCGGTGGCTTCTCCTATACTTGCTCGCCTGACTCCCTGGACAAAGGCATCAACATCGAGTTTGTTCAGGGAGCTACTAACCTCAGCAAT
Source organism: Chloroflexota bacterium (assembly GCA_034190625.1). Lineage (GTDB taxonomy): Bacteria > Chloroflexota > Dehalococcoidia > GIF9 > AB-539-J10 > CG2-30-46-9. The sequence continues at coordinate 11,942 of JAXHSX010000002.1, read as the reverse complement.
GCTGGGAAGACGTATTTCATTGGATTGAAAGGGTATCTCTCCAACTCTCATGGTTTTTCCTCTGAGTCAGACCGAGTGGAAACTAGCGATGGCTTCTTCCTCGGTTTCATAGACTTCGAAGACACGATGCAGTCGAGTAATTTCAAATATCGTGCGAACCGCTGGCCTGATACCAGTCAGTCTCAGGTCACCACTGTTACTGGAAGCATTCCTCCAGATGGCTATTAAAGTCCCCAAGCCGGAGCTATCTAAAAAAGCCACATTTGCCAGGTTTATCACTATTTTATTCTTGCCCTCTATGTGTCTGGCTATTTCCTCGCGGAATTCATCGGTATTACTGCTATCCAAATTCGCTTCCTCTCCAAAGCCAATGACCAGAACATCATCCACCACCTTTGTTGATATATTCATGACGTCCTCCTTTCAATTATCAGACCGGCATAATGAATTTAAGTGGTACTTCTTTCTCTAAAGCCTTGAATGTGTAGCTATCGTATCCCTCCCCCTCATAGACATGGATGAATTGGCAGTTTGTGATCTCAGACAAATCTATTCTACGGCCATCATTGGTCCTCACCTGAAAGTAGGCAGGTGTATCTGAAAGGGTAACAGTCATCTCATGAGGCTCAAAGCTGAAGGAGAGATCAGTGGCAAAATACCTTTGAAATTCATAATAGGCATCCTCGGTTGACATGTGCCTAAGCCAGGGATAGTTCCTCCGGACATAGTCGAAGATTTCTTCTAGATTGTAATAGAATCCATCCTTCTCACCATCATAGTCGCCTCGCCAGGGCAGGGTATGGGGATTTCGATAATCGAAAGTCGCATACTCGATGTCTTTCTTCTCAGGCTCTCTGGGGTAATTCACTGGATTGTCGAGGACATCGTCGGGGTGGATGAAGTGCGTAAAAACACCAAACATATTCAGCCCGCCCAGTATTAAAAGCCTCTCACTCGGATGGAGAAAGTAACCCTCGCTCATCCGAGGCATGTCGAATATTCGTTCTTCCCATGGATCGGGACCAAATTCTCTGAAGCCTCCTTCCTCGAATGCTCCAAGATATATTCCTCCGATCACCTTGATGGAGGGAAAAGCCTCGGCCACCGCCTTTATACCAGCAACATCGTACATGTTGTGCGGTGGCACGTAGGTGAAGGGTAGTTTATCCAAAGAATTTTCCTCCCAACGTTTCTTGCCTGCTAGCAAAGCCTCTACCATGTTCTTCTGGCTTCCCCACCCCTCTAGCATGAGTGAGATATGATTGTAGCCGTGCAATCCTAATTCATACCGCTGGGCAATCTGATAAGCGGTATGAACGGTAAGCGGCATATCCTGATCGTTTATTCTGATCTTGGCGTGTTCCCATTCCGCAAATCCGAACGGCAGCTCAATAGTATCATTGTAATTGAAAATAACAAGGCAGGTATATACAATATCGAATTTGCGGCTCAGCGAGACCATGTCAGGATACCAGACCTGGTGGTAGAAATCGGAAAACGCAAGGTCGTATTCAGTCTTGATAGGCTCCATTTTGGTAGTGGTAGGAGGTGCAGGACAATCATCAATGTGGAAAACGCCTATATTGGCTATGGCCATGGCTCCAACCTGCTGTGTACTGAGAATGGTTTGAGCGATCAGCCCCCGGGCTCTTTTGAAAGCCAGCCAATCCATATTCCAGTAGATTACTCTGCCGTTGCCATAACGATTTCTCCAGACAAGCGGCTGGCTATCAGCAGAGACCGCCACAATTTCTGTTCCCCGCGCCGGCATCAGGTCCAAGCATGAGATCAGAGGTTCGTCTTCCGCACTTAGGGTTAGGTATTGTCGATCGCCCAATTGCTCATCCTTTATCCCTGGCTGGAGGTCGCACAGAAACCTGATCCCACTAGTTTCAATGAATTCCGGAGCATCTGTACTGCTGATACCAAGCATCTCTATCAGATAAGGGCTCCAACAGCGATATAGCACTGCCACGCCACCTCCGTCGTAGACAAATTCTTCTACCTTTGCCACCTCGACCTTATCGAGTTTTGTTACGAACTCAGTAGCCATAGCAATGCTGGAATACCGATTGAGGGTAGGTAAAACCATAGTTTCCGAGAGATCCAGCGATTCGAAAGTCACCTTGGCATAGCTCAGCGCAGCCACAATCTGCTCGTAGACCCTCTCGCCACCAGCATCGGAGCTATCATGAATAATGAGAACCGTTTGCTTGGATATGCTGGCATACGATTGTGGAACAGTAAACGAGATCTTGCCAGTTATGCCAAAGAACCCAACGACACCCAGTATAATGACCAGAATCAATGGTATGACTCGAGTTTGTATCGATTTAATCATTACAACCTCCAATTATAGCCGAATTCTAGGCTGGTGCAAGTATTCATCCTCTAGTTATCATTATTCCGAATTACTTATTACTAGAAAGCGGCTAACCAATCAGAAATATCCTTTCCACTCACGGAAGATTTCCTCCTCTTCCGGAGTGCGGAAGACATGAACTATCTTGACTTTATTATCCTCGTACCTAATTTCCAGATTCTGGTGTTTTTCTTCAAATCGCTCGACCCACTCAGCGAGATTGCCTTGTTGTACTATGTGTTTCTCTATCGATTCACGGTCATCATCGCTGGCGATGAACACCTCCTTCTCCATGAAGATGAAAACATCTGGAGTAGGTAGCGCAAGATCCGGATATGATGGGTGAGCGGTATAGTCCTCAGGCGAATATCGATCCACAAAGGTATTGGTATTCATGAAATAGCCATTTCCCATCACCTGTGGGAGTTCCTCATCGGAGGAGACTATCGTCCAGGTAAAAGGCACGTAGGACTGATCTATCTCATAAATCTCCTCAGCAAAGACGTCGTACTCCTCCTGTAATGGCATATTTATTGTGAACTCGGGCGTCCTGACAATCATAGCTCCGATAATAATGACGGCAACAGCAATGCCGAGGTAGGAATTGCCCAGACTTTCTCCTATAGGTTGTGTACGTTTTACCAGGTAATCTCCAAAATGGCCGATCTTCTTGATGGGTACTGACACCATAGACCAAAGCCTCCCATAAACCAATCCAACAACTACGCAGAGCACAGGAGCTAGAATAATCCCTACAGAATACGGGGCGAATACCTCTGGGATATTGAAAGTGCCAGCAGAATAGAGTAATGCTAGAATCAATGCAATCAGGCCCCATGAGACCGCTCCAAATTTTTCTTCTTTAGAGCTACTGAAGCGCTGCAGTAGAATCAAAAGCAGAATGGCAATACATGAGGCAATGAGCATTACTGGTAGACCACTGGAGACGATGGCAGGCAAGTCATGGTCGATGAGAAAGCCCCCGAAAATCTCTCTCGCTAAATCTGGTTTTCCGGCATAGATGGGCTTGTCCAAGGCTAGCCCAATTAGGGGGAATAAGCTCCCAACCGCGACTGCAGCAATGCCACCAAGGAGGAGTTTGAGAGCGTCCTTTATAGGCAAGGCTATACGAAAGATAGCGTGGCAGGCTAATGCCGGAATCAAAGCAATGAGGGCAACTATGCCAGCGAGGGGATGAATAAAGAAAGAGGCTGCGACCCCAACGGAATACAATATCAAGCACCTGCGCTTTCCGTGAAGCAGATAATCCACCAGGAAAAGACAAGTTGGCAACAGTACAATCAGACTGGTACTCAGTGGCGATAAGATGATCTGACGGTTGGCATCTATAGGAAGAAATCCAGCAAAGGCAAAGATACCGTAGAAAGCTGCACTGATTAGAGCAGCACCGCGGTCTTTGCTAAGCTCGCGCACCGCCACATAGATGATGAACACCAGAAGTACACTTACCAAGCCACCTCCACCCCTGATTAATATCTCCTCGGGTAAAAAAGTTACCTGTTTCAGTGCACTGACCAAGGCATGCATGCCTTCAGGGAAAATGCCACTTGGATATATCTGATTCATATCCCAAGCCTTGATCCAGAATAAATGAAGATAGGATTCTCTGGGTCCAACAGTAGCGTTCGTGATAGCTGGTGCCAGACGTAGATACCCACTCATCACCAACACCCATAATAGTCCTCCCCACCACACGAGCTCTGTCCTTCTGGGTAAACTTCTGGCTATTCTTCCCCTGATATTTAGCAACCACTGTTTCAGATTACCACCTATTTTGGCTCGCCCTTCACTGGCTTCAAAGATAAACATATTAAGGTTGGTTAGCCATTCTCTAATACCCTTCCGAGGCGATTTGCGCGCCTTACGGAAAGCCAGTATAAGAAAGATCGAAATAAAAACCACAGTTAATGAGAAGAAATCATAGATATGCAGCAAAACCAGGATATGACTCACAAGCACAGTCAAGAAAATCATCAGCAGTAAATTGGCGAGTAGAGTTTTAAAACCGCTCTCCTCTTTAAGTTTAGGAAAGGTTAGATACGGCAGTATCCCGAATATTACCCCGAACCAGATTACTGCTTTGACTATACCCCATATGGTTGCTGTCTGATAGTCCATAACCTTTTTAATAGGCGGAATAGTAGTAATAATCCAGCGAACGCATGAGTCGCCAACCATTTATAGTAGAGATCACAGCGAAGACAAGCGCTCCAGCTACTAGTCCATAAACGCTATACTCATAGCTTATCGCCCTGCTAAGAATGAATCCGACGATAAGGTTGACCACAAAAGCTGGAACGATTGCCCGTAAGGCCAATGTTGGCCGAGACAAAGTGAAGAAGAAAGAGCAGTTCAGAAGGCCGATAGTTGTAAGAGCATAACCAGCGGCTCCTGCCCAAAAGACGGTAAAGGTGAGTGGATTGGCAAAAAAGTCCTGGACCAACCTCACGTCCGGAAAGTGATCTCTAATACAAATGCCTCCGTAGTAAACGAGTGTGATGCTGATGATTGTCGTTATAACCAGCAGAACGCACTGTCTCAAATAGAAGCGAGTAAAATATCTGTTATGTAGCGAGCTATCCCAGCCCAGGAATTTTTTTTGCTTTGGGATCATGATTTGAGAGAAGCGACGAATACTGTACTCCAGACTGCCTACTGCGATGATAAATGAGAAAAGTGCCCAGTCCATGCCAAGTTCATAGGATGTGCGAAACCAGAATAAATAAGGAACATCGGCGCCGGTTGATGACGACCAGCCCACAATTCTATCGAGAAAAAGGTAAGCAAAATACAATGTTCCATAAATGAAGTAGTACCTTACGGCGTATACCAGAACAGACTCACGAGGAAGCTTTGCCAGCCGTAAATTGCCTTCCATTTTCTGTTTCCATCTGTGGAGAACGATATAGCCAATGGCGTACATCATAATGTCCGCTGCCAGCAAGCCACACCATTGAGCTGGCATAATGTCCCAGGTGGTCATCGTAAGCACCAGATAAACAACTCCTACACCGAAGAGAGTTGCTATCAAGATAGCCAGTCTTTTCTCCAAGGTATAAAGTAGAGACATAGATATCCATAGATGTGCAGTCAGGACATAGTACATAAGGCTCACGATGATCATTTGCTGGCTAAGGAAAGGAAAAAGGGCGTTAACGAGATAGACTATTATACCAATAGCAAAGATGGCGACAGTTGCTATCTTGGTGATGTGGAAGCAAACACCTTTGACCAGAGCATAGAGCTTTTGCTCTCGATAAAAGATACCCCTTCTGGCAATTACCTGGATGAAACCTCCAGTCACGATGAATCCCAGGATGGTGCCCAAGGCAACTATGGTGGCTTGTTCCTCTGTGAAGTCGAAATATGCCCAGAGAGAATAGCGCAGGATAAAGAGCATGGCGATCTGCCCAGCCATAGGCATGGCGAACATCAAGCCGCTGGAGTAGAATCGGAAAAAGCTGGTGATCTGAGACCTAGCTCCCAGTGCTTCGTCCTTTTCGCCAAGAGACGAGCGATATTGTAGCTTAGCAAGGCATTTCTGAAAGATATCACTGGCGAGATCGAATATGTCTCTTTTTCCAAAGTCATGAACCGCATCGACATCGCGAAGGCCCATGCTCTCCAGCGTAGCAGCAACAGCCCACTCATCAATCGGACGCTCGGTCGCCTTGATAACGGCATCAACCAGCTCTTCTATAATAATTTGCTTCGCCAAGGCAGCACTCCATTTTGACAGTCAACAAACAAAATCATCATGGTACAAGAGCTGCAATTAAGCCACGAAGACAGACTGTCATTCCAAGGAATTTACAGGCACTCCTTTTTTTCTATCCTTCCCCGTGTTTCAGCCAATTGCTGGTATGTTTCCCAGTATCCACTAACTGAGTAGGATGTTCTGAATTTCGCCAACACCTCCTCGCGTGCCATACGTCCTAGCCTTTGTCGCAGTTCATCATCAGAAAGAAGTCTGATAACTCCCTCTGCTAGAGCTTCCGGGTCCTTGGGCTTGACTACTATGCCGAAGCCTTCCAATGCCTCTCTTACACCACCGACATCGGTACCCACCACCGGTGTAGCACAAGACATGGATTCCAGTACAGTATACGGGAATCCCTCCGATATGCTCGAGAGAATGCTGATATCGCCTTCGTTGAAAATCTGAGCCGGATTGCTGTGAAATCCAGCCAACTCAAATGTATCATCCAGATTGAGCTCCTTGATCAGCGATCGACATTCCTCTACGTATTTCGGATCTGCCTTGAGCGAGCCAAATACAATGTACTTCACATTCGGAATGGACTCGCGCACGACAGCGGCAGAACGGATCATCGTCAGTATATCTTTTAAGGGGAAAACACGAGCCGCCGCTACTACAGTTGGCCGATCCCTGGTTCTCTCCGACTTTTCTCCCGGAACGAAAATATCAGGGTCTACTCCATTGTAGATTGTTCTCACCTTAGCCTCGGTAGCACCCCAACGAAGTTCCCAACGTTGATTGAAGTTGCATACCGGTGAAATCTGGTCAGCGTAAAGGTAATTGAGCTTGGTCACAAACGCTGAGAATTCCGTCATGAATTTCTTAGAGAAGAATGTTAAGTCAGCACTTCCCACTGCGATATAACGCTCACGGATATAAACGCCGTGGTCGGTCGCTATTATGGGTGTGCCATGCTCAATCTTGGCAATTATTCCTAGCAATCCAACGGAAGCCGCTATGGTAGCATGGGAGATATCCGTCCTGGGAATGCTAACATTAAGGGGCATAAGAAAGTTGAAAAGCCATCGCATGCAGGTAGTAATATCAAACATGCTAGGCCACTCATCTTCGTTGTAACCTTGAGGACGATCAACATAGTTGAGTAACATTTCATCTTTAAAAGCTCTCCATACCAATTCCGATCTCAGGGTATCTTTGTAATCGTACTCCTTGAAATAATGATACATCCGGTGGATCATTTGTCCATAAAATTCGATGTGCATGTCAGATTCAGCCATCCCATGCAGAAGCTCACGGAAAACGGGCAGGAATTTCTCTTCGATAATGCTATCGGTAGTGTTCACTTTTTTCTTGAATATTGTGGAAAAAGGTACATCCTCCAGGACATACTCTGCTGGCTCTTCTGCACCCCAAAGCGGCACGTGGATGATTTGCTTCACATTAGGGGGGATGTTATACTTAGTGGCGACATAGGGGTCACCTGTGATAGCGCATATATAGAAATCTACCTGTGGCAACTCGTGGCAGAGAATGTCACACCACGTACTGACTCCGCCATCAACGAAGGGGTATGTTCCTTCAGTTTCCAACAGCACAGAGATGTTTTTCACCGTGAGCGCTCCGTCAGAGCCGATGTTATCTCCGAACTATGGCAGGTAGAATAGACCTCTTCGGTAAGAGAAGCAACCCTATCCCATCTATATTCCAACTCAGCCATCTCGCGACACAGTTGCTTTATCTGCTCGGCATATACCGTGTCCTCCAATTGTGAGAGTATAGCGGCAATATTGCTTGCTAGGTCACAAATCATAAATTCGGGGGCATGGTTTATCATGCATAACTTGCCTATGTCTCCTAAATCAGTCGCAAGTTTGTCAAGAGGCGGTATAAGTCCGGCGTAATATGATGCTACAGGAAGTACACCACAAGAAAGCGATTCAATAAAAGTAAGAGGAAAAGCTTCCTTAACAATCGAAGGTATTATGTTAACTGTGACACAGCCGAGAAGCCGAGACAAACACCTCCGGGACAAGTAACCAGTGAAGATAACCTTGTCTCTTACGTTCCCCCTAGCCATATCGTAATAGGTTTCCAAGTCTTGATTGCGCAGGAAACTTGGAATATATTGGTAAACTTCTGAGCCACCACTACGCAGCTCGACAATAGCCAAATAGAGTATCCTTTGAAACAGGTCTATATCGCCTCGATCCAGTGCCCAGATAGCAGCTTCCATGTATTCGCGGTCATCACCATCGCCAGCTATTATAAATCGGCAATCTGAATGTGTAGCAGATATGTAAGGTATCGCTGCGATGAGGCAGTGAATACCCTTATCGAAACGAAGCGAGCCAGAATACAAAACGACCTTTTCTTTCTCCCAACGGATTGCGTCCAGCTTCTCATCCAGGTTAATATCGGGACGATTACCGGCGTAGGATGCTCTAATGCGAGTAAACTCAGTAACAATTTTCTCGGAATCAAAGCCTCTCTCGAATGATGACTTGATTCGGTCACAGGAAGCCTGAGACTTACCTTCACCTTTTAGTACACGCAGATCGCTAATAATATGTTTAATAGCATTTTTACGCTCAGCAATGTCTACAGGAGCGAAACTTTCGATATCAACTCCATTAGAAATCTCTATAATAGCCGAATGCGAATCAGGATTCATCTCGAGGATTCTAGAGACGACGTCACTATTCAGCCCGATGATCTTATCGGCATCGCGAAGTCCATTACGTACATAGTCATGGTAACGCTTGTCCTGTTTTAAAACATACTCAATGGTGCTGCCATGAATAGTGACTACGTAGGGAATACCTTGTTGAGATTTGATAATGCTGGCGATGTAAGGCATCAACAGCGCATGGTTGGCATGCAAAATGTCGAGTTTGTGCCTCTGGCAGATTTTAATTATTGTGGAAGAACAAAAGTCTATGTAGTCATCTATTTCTTGATTCGATAGCTGAATAAAGAGCTTTCCATCTGGAATATCAGGGCGTTTGTAGGCAACAGGGGTAATTTTTCCTGTCAAGCTATGAGAATGACAGTTAGGCATATCCCTTTGAGAGAACAATTTATTTACGCTATTATCCTGATAGGCATAAGCAGATCGAAATAGATTGTATTCCTGCGGTTTAAGCTCATGGGAGATTATGTGGATCTCATGTCCTCTTGAAGTAAGGTGTCTTGCCAATTCCCTGACATATATGCCGCTACCCGACCCTGTTAATGTATAGTTATGTAGAATGCCTATCTTCATCGCTGGTCCTTAGTCAGTAGCTAACAGTTTATAGTATTTTTTCACGACATTTTGATTGTTGTCTGCAGTTGTGTCAATATTTCCAGACAATTGCCTCGCCATCTGCTTTCAAAGGCTGAGACCACGCTCTCACAGCCTCACTGCTTATACAATTTCGACTTGTCACAGCTATATTTGGCATATAGTTCTCGATAGCTCTGAATAAATTTGCTCCTGGTATAGAAGGTTCGTACTCTTCTTCTTGCAGCAGAAGACATGGATTCAGCCAGACATGGGTCACTGGCTATTCTGAGGATCGCCCGGGCAGTAGCCTCAGGATCTCGGATAGGGGTGACTATACCCGCTGATCCTATTCTGAAATCTTGTTCATCCACGCCATAAACCAGTTCAGAGCAGCCACCGACATCGGTTACCACCACAGGTATACCACAACTCATGGCCTCCAGTACCGCAAAAGGCTGGCCTTCACTGATACTTGTGAGCACCATTACATCAAGAAAGGGATAAAACTCCCAGGGATCAGCTTCGCCAACAAATCTGAGTTGAGATGAAAGCTCAGCTTCTCGTACCAAGTCAAGACACTCCTGGTAATACCCCTGGCTTTGATCTGTTGGGCCTATAAGTAGAAATTCGGCACCAGTCAGCTTCTTCGACACAATACAGCAGGCCTTGATTAAGGTCTTAATATCCTTTATGGAGACTATGCGCCCGACAAAGCCCACTCGAAAGTGCCCGTCGGGAGAAAGCTTCTTGGATACGTCATAGTTAGTATCCGATATCTCAACACCGTTGAGAATTAAAGAACACTTGTTTGGTGATGCTCCGAGTAATAATTGTAGCTTTTGATTAGCCAGGCAAACAGTAACCACCTCATCAGCATTATCGTAAGCCGCTTTAGCCAGCTCTATGAAAGTTGCTGTCCAGTGGTCCTGACTGGTACAGAGACATAGTTTATCATTGCCTTCTTTTATGATCTTAAATCCACACTCTACCTCATCGGCACCGGACTCAATCTCCTTCCAATAGATACCGTGCTCGGTTAGAATGAGGGGCTTCTTCGTTTCTTGCTTGATCTTAGTTCCTAGCACTCCAGCAAGTCCGGTAGATAAGGCATGATAAATTCCAGCCTGTGATATATCAAATCCTTCTTCTAACTGGCTTACCGTTTCATTCCATTCCCTGTGCCCATCCACCTCCACCTCAATGACCTGGCGTAAGTTGGAAGGCAATTCAAATCCCACCTGCTTGGTCTTGCCTTCGTCCACAAATAGATGAACCAATGAGAATTCTATATCGGGGAGACCCGTAATCAGTGAATGAACCCAGCTCGAGACTCCACCTGTAGCATAAGGATATGTCCCCTCGAGGATCAAACAGACATCAACCATCCTTCACCTCTTGCCTGAACTTGACCATCTTCAGTTCTGTACCCAGCTCGTGCGAGATATCATACTCAACGATATCCATTAAGTTACGTATCATAAATACCCCATAGCCAGACTCCGAAGGCACATCGAGGTTAGGGAGTCGGTAACGTTTAAGATCAATCTTATCGCCTAAATCCCTGACGGTCAGAGCAATTTTATCTGAATCAATAACCACTGAAAGCATAATCTCATGGCCGTTTTCCATTCGATACGCATGTTTGATGACATTGCTGCATGCCTCGTTGATTACTACTTGCAGGTCGAAGATCGCCTCATCGGAAAGACCAGCTTGTTTTGCCTTCTCAGCAATCCATTGACGGGTATGAGCTAATTCTTTGAGACTGCTCTTTATCGTGATGCTACCTTTTATTGCCTCTATAACCTACCTCCTTCAGTAAAAAATATTTATTCAGAGTAAGCAGCACCTCCAAATATATTCAATCCAAATTATGGTATCATGACTCTGTAGCACGATTCTTATGTTGGCAGCAGCCTCGTCTTAGAAGCTTGCTAGAGCCTCACTGCAATCATTAAAGATATCGAAGACTTTATCCAGACGGGTGATGCGGAAAAGTTTCAAAACATCGTGTCTCAAAGCGCACAGCTTAACATCCCCCTTCCCAAACCTGACTCGTTTAAATAGCCTGACGAAAGCAGCGAGCCCTGAACTATCAACGTGTTCGACTGCAGACATATCAATAACGTAATTTCGCTCATCTTTGCTCAACAAGTCATCGAAACAATACTGCATCTCCATCGCAGTATCGACGATTATCTCACCCTCGATGGCCATGATGATTACTCCTTTTTTCTTACTTACCTTGATTTCCATTCTAACCCTCCATATTTAGTCTAGCCACAACAGTTTACAGATAGCATGATTGAACGATCCTCCATCGGATGCAAGATGCTAACTTTAAAAGCTTTTCAACGCTTCATCAATAGAGTCAAATATCTCAAAAACCTTGTGGGTGCGCGTCAATTCGAAAATCTTCTCCAGTGTCTTTTGCGGTTTGGCAAACTTGATGGCTCCACCAACCTGGTTCATCATCTTATAAGCAGCTACAAATATCCCTAAACCGGAGCTGTCTATAAAGTTCACCTCCTTTAGATTTATTAGTATTCGCCGTGTTCCATCATCAATCATGC